>JAJYMP010000049.1 GCA_021786915.1 Chloroflexota bacterium | reverse complement strand
GATCTGCCGCGTCCCGGGCGCTTCGCGGACGTGCCGCCGCCCGCTGGCGGCGCAACGCTCCGAGACCGGGGCGCTGCTGCAAGGGCTGGGGTTCTCCGAGGTCCGGAGGCTCCGGCGGGGGCTGGGGTTCTCCGAGGCCCGGAGGCTCCGGCGGGGACGGCAAGGCGGTGGGAGCCGTGCCTTGCGACGGAATGCGAGGCACGGCGAGTGCCCCACCGGCCAGCGCCTGCTCGAGGCGGGCGACCCGGTCGAGAAGCGCGGTCGTCGAATCGTCCAGCTCGGGTCGAGCCAACCTGACGAGGCTCACCTCGAGGACCGCTCGTGGATCGGGCGCGTCACGCATGTCCACCTGTGCGCGCCCGAGCGTCTCGATCGCGCGCACGACCCGTGGGAGACCGAGACGCGCCGCGTGCTCCGACAGACGTTCGCGCTCGCTGCCCGCAGCCCCGCACAGCTCAGGCGCGAGCGTCACGAGGAACGCCTGCCGGAGGTCGTCCACGAGCTCGGTCGCGACCTGCTGGGGTCCCCAACCGGCCTCGTGCAAGGCCGCGACGGCGACGAGCGCCTGGCGGGCATCCTCTACGGCGAGCGCCTCGGTGAGCCCGACCACGTCCGGCCGGAGAGCATCCGCCGATCCCGAAGCCACCACCTGATCGAGCGCGGACAGCGCGTCGCGCGCCGAACCGCGACCCTTTCGGACCGCGACGGCGATGTCGTCGTCGGCGAGCCCCAGGCCCGCTGCGGCGCTCACGTCGTGGAGGAGCGCGTCCAGCGTGCCGGCTCCGATGAGCCCGAATTCGAGGTGCTGCGTGCGGCTCCGGATCGTCGCGGGGACCTTCTGCGGATCGGTCGTCGCCAGGACGAAGACCACGTGGCCCGGAGGCTCTTCGAGCGTCTTCAACAGCGCGTTGGCCGCTGCGTTCGAGAGCATGTGGACCTCGTCGACGATGTACACCTTCCACCGGCCCGGGGTCGCGAGCGCCGCGTGGGCGATCAGCTCGCGCATGGCGTCGACGCCGTTGTTCGAGGCAGCGTCGAGCTCGTGCACGTCGAACGAGCTCCCGCGGGCGATCTCGGCACACGACGTGCACACGCCACATGGCTCCCCGTCGACCGGTTCGGCGCAGTTCAGCGCTCTGGCGAGGATGCGCGCCGTGGACGTCTTGCCGGTGCCCCGCGGCCCGCTGAAGAGGTACGCGTGCGCCACCCGCCCGTCGCGCACGGCGCCCTGCAGTGCCCGCACGACGTGGGGCTGCCCCCGCAGCTCCGCGAACTTGCCCGGCCGGAACCGCCGGTAGAGGGAGACGAATTCCGGAGCGCCGGGTTCGTCCGCGGACCGGGCGGTGCCCCCTGGGGATGTCGCGGTCGGATCGGCCACGAGAGGCGAGCCTACCGGTGGGCACCGACAGGCATCGGACGCAGACCCGGGGTCCCGGCGCTCGGTGCGATGGCCAGGTTGGCTGCGGCACACGGCCTCACCCGCTGAGAGCTGCTGCCTTCCGACCCTGACTCGGTTCACGGGCGACCGTTGCGCAGGACCCGGCCACCGCACCGAACGCCGGCGGAGGCCACCAGGATACTGCGCCTTCGCCTGGTGTGCCCCAGGCCCGCGCCGTCGGGTCGCCCGTCCAGGCCGGATAGCCTGGCTCGACCGCAGCCAGGCTGCGGCTCCAGGAGGCGTGCGAGAGCGGCCGAATCGGCACGATTGGAAATCGTGTGTGGGGCAACCCACCGTGGGTTCAAATCCCACCGCCTCCGCGCGCGGGGGTCGTGACGAAACGAGTGACGAAACCCTCGCCCACGAGCATCGTGAGGGCCCAACGGGTCACCGACAAGGGTGGAAGTCACGCGTCGGGCGCCTGTGGCAGTCGCTGTGACCACCCAGCCCGTCTCCGCAAGGGAAGTCGGGGCTGGAGGTCGGTGAAGTCCCGGCCCTTCGCCCAGGACCGCACAGCCGGATGTTCGTCGCGGCCACCGCGCAGGCCGCCAGGATGGACGTCTTCACGATCCCGACCACCCGGCACCATCCTCGTCGCACATTCTCGCTCGAGGGGTTCTTCATGTTCTCGACCTTGGGCGTCCCCCGCGGGAGCAGCGCTGGGACCGGGCAGTTGGCGCAGACCAGTTTGCCTGCTTGTGCCGGGCACTCCCAGCGCCCCTTGCCCTGATCCTTCGCCGTCGGCCGGGCGTTCCAGGCGCTGCGGAAGGCGGCGAGCTGGCGATGGCGATCTTCGCGGTGAGCTCCTCGAGCGCTTGCTTCGCCTTCTGGTGGCTGGCCAGTTCGGCGGCGGATGCGTTCTTGCGCATCGGTCCAAGGACAAGCTTGACCGGGTGGTTGATGACCACGAGGTCGTCGAACGCCAGGTCGTGTCGTGCCGCTTGCACTTCGAGTGCGGCCCTGCAGTGGGGCGGGCCGTCGATCATCGCGACGCCCTCGAAGTCCCGGACACCGTGATCGCTGGGGTGGAGGTCGAACATCCGCGTGATCTCGCGTGCACGCAGCTCGTCGTCCCATCGCTCGGCGACGAGGTAGGACCACGCCCGGTCGTTCCACAGTTCGCAGACGTCGTGGCGCCTCGGTCGACTTGTTGTCGTAGGTACGGGTGCGATACCGCCAGCGCGCGTCGAAGTCGAAGGAGTAGCCCTCACCTCCGATCGCTTCGAGGCCGTTCTCGACTGTCGCCGGTTCCGGCACGCCCGATGCCGCGCCCGTCGATCGCTTCTTGCCCCTGGCCCCAGGACTCGAGTCCGGTCCCGTCGAGTGCGAGCGAGGCCGGCTGCGGAACGTGCTCTGGAAGCGAGGCTTCGATGATCTTGTCGAGCACGTGCTGGAGCGCCTGGGCGCGCGTCGCGGTCTTCGGACGCGAGGTCGGGACGACGGCCCTCGGTGTAGGCCCGGTGTAGGCCAACCTCTTTCCGATTGCCTCGAGCAGGTAGCGCACCTGTCGGATCGTCGGATCGACAGCGATCGTGGTTCGGCACCCAGACTGGGTCGGTACTCGGTTCCGAACGCAATGCGTGGCCTTCGGACCCTCGAGGGCGACAGCTGCGACACCGGGCCCATGGTGGCTTCGTCGCAGACGTGTCGGGCTGCCTTGTCGTGCTCGGTCCGCTCCTCGGCGCCCGCCCGCGATGCTGACCAGAGGCGCCATAGGCTCGGAGCCGTGCACCGAGACCCCATCCACCAATTGCGGCGATGAAGCGCTTCCGCACGCATGCAGTGATCGTCGTGTTGATCGCTGCGGCCGTCGTGATCATCCTCTTCGTCGACGCGGTCCGAGTACGGATGGAGTGGGCCACCGGCGGCTTCGTCCTCGGTCTGGTCGCCTCGACGGTCGCGGTCCTCGACGCGCGTCGCCATCGCGCACGACGCGAGAAGTCAGGTTCCGCTCAGGAATGACCCGCGCACGTCCAGCCCCTCTGAGCGCCGGTGTTCGTCCGGAGGCTCTGAGGCCGGCTGCCACATGGGGGGCTCGGTGGGACTGGGATGCGACGGGATCGCGCGGTCGACACGGCGATCGACGCGTCGTGGTCCTGCGTCGATTGCATGCTCCGTCCTCGTCCTCGACCTCGCGTCCGAAGACCGCGACGCGCG
>JAJYMP010000659.1 GCA_021786915.1 Chloroflexota bacterium | reverse complement strand
CCCAGCGGACCGGGCGAGCCGCCCGAGGACCTCGGCCTTGGGGGTGCCGAGGTCGCCGGCGGAGCAGGCCTGGCGGGCGAGGTTCGAGGCCTCGAAGCGGTCCCCGTCCGCGAGGACGAGGAGCGGCCGCGGGTGCGGCCGGCCCGCGAGGTACCGCACGAGCGGCCCCGCGAGCTGGCTCCCGATGCCGCCGCAGCCGACGAGGACGATGCGGTCATGCACCGCGCGCCTCCTCGGGCTCGGCCGGCTCGACCGGGACGAGCCAGTGGCTGAGGCGGAGGCCGAGACTGGCGGCCATTGCGGCCGCCCGCTCGATCGCCGCCTCGAGCTCCTTGCGGCTCGGCCGCCCGATGGCTTCGGCCGGCCGGGACCTGCGGTTCGGGAACTCGGTGATCGATGGCTTGTGCTTCAGACGTCGCGCCGGCGGCGCGACGGCCACCTTCGCCAGCCAGTCCGCGGGCGGCTCGACGGGGCGGCGGGGCCGCTCGAAGAGCCGCTCGGGCTTGAGCCGGAAGCGGACGCCGTCGACGACGACGGCCGCGGCGTAGCCGGTCCGGCGCCGGTCCAGATCGCCGACGACGAGGTGGAGCCCGTCGAGCCCCGCCTCGTCGTCCTGGTCGGTCGCGCTCGCGTAGGCGCCGTAGGCGCCGTGGCTGTGTACCGAGCCGACCACCCTCGCGCCCGGCGGGACGTCGCCGGGCCTGATTTCGAAATCGACCGAGACCGCGGTGACCTCCTGCGAGGGCGCGGCGAGGTCGAAGCCCCCGTCGCGCCAGAGCAGCAGGACCGCCGCCTCGGTCCGGTGGAGCCGGTGGACGGCGCGGAAGAAGCCGACGGCGCGGGCCATCACGTCCGCCGGGACGGGCGGCAGCGCGTAGTCGAGGGTCTCCGCCCCGTCGGGGAGCCCGGCGATCCGGTCGACCCTCGTCTGGCTGGTGCCGAGCAGGCTGCGCTTGCGCAGGTACGGCCCGTCGCCGGCGACGACGAAGGCGGGCAGGCCCGCGCCCTCGAGGGCGGGGCCGGCCGGGACGATCGGGAAGATCACTCGGTGCCTCCCCTGCTGGCCCGGCAGCGGTGGACCGCGTGGAGCAGGCGCTCGAACCCGAGGCGCTCCGCGAGGAGCGCCTCCAGGACGGGGCCCGCCTGCGGGTACACCGCGGCCAGGAGGGTGATGGCCGCGTCCTCGAGGCGCCGCTGGCCCGCAGGGCCGGGGGCCCCGAGGAACGGCGCCACGGCGGACGCGATGGACCGGGGGGCGACCGCCCGGGTCGAGCGGACCGCCTCAGGAAGCGAGCGCATCGGCGTCGCCTCCCTCGTCGGACGGCATCGGCTCGGGCGTGAAGACCTCGGCCTCCGTGGAGGCCGAGGAGTCCGGGGCCGCCACCGGCAGGTCCGTCGCCGCGAGCCCCGCCATGGACGCGACCACCTGGCGGAGGGTCCGCCAGTAGGGGTCGTAGGCTAGGGACAGCGCGGCGAGCGGGTCCCGGCGCGAGCGCGAGGCCCACGCGCGGAACCCGCCGGTGAACGGCAGCGGGTGCCGCCGGAGGTCCGAGTTGAAGCGGCTCGCCCAGAACGCGCCGACGAGGGCGTCCACCCGCTCGCCGACGCTGACGCCGCTCACCCTGACCGACCCCAGGCAGACGAGCCCGTCGTCGCTGGTGTTGGGCAGGGTGGAGCAGTAGAGCGGGGCGTCGAGGGACGCGATCGGCTCGGTCCGGAAGAACGTCGCCAGCCCCTCGATCTGGTCGGCGTACGTGCTGACCACGAACACGACGTACGGGAGCGCGAGCCGGTAGCTCACAGGCTCGGCGTCGTAGCGGTGGCCGGCGTGGTACGCGATCGTCCGCCGCTGGGGCGGCTGCTCCACGACGAACACGGAGCGGGCGGTGGAACCCGACCGGAGCCAGAGGCGGCAGCCGGTCGGGAGGCGGGGGGTCATGGCGAGATGGGAGCCGGCGAGCTCGGCGAGCAGGTCGGGGAGGGTCACCTCCCGGTCCGTCACCTCGGTCACCAGGCTCACGAGGTCGCCCTCGATGCGCAGGAACGTGCGCGACTGCATGGTCGCTCGATCTCCTTCCGTGGCGGGGGTGTGGTCCCCGGGGACCGCGATCGGGGCCCCGGGGAATGTCCGCGGCCGGGTGCGTCAGGCCGTGCGGCCCTTAACCCCGGCTGCCTTCTGGAACTCGATCTCGTCGCCCGGCCGGACGACATGGGTGTCGTCGGCGCGGGCGCCGTTGACCGTGACGACGGCGTCGCGGGGGATGTTGAAGACCTGTTCGAGGGCCTTCCAGACCTCGCTGACCGTCTTGCCGGCGAGCTCGAGGTCGAGCTCGTTGACGCCGTAGAGGACCTTGGTCGTCTCGGCGGGCTGGATCGTCTGCACCGGGTTGCTCCTTCTGTGCGATGGACGCCGCTACGTGGGGTGGGCCCGGGCAGGCGAGTGCAGGCGCGGCACGCTGCACTCGGGGATGTGCGATCGGCGAGATCGGCCCGGTCCAGCGCGGGTGGCCCGACCAGCTGGTCGAGCGCCGGCGGGCGCGCAGGCCGCCGGCTGTGGTCGTTCGCCCTCCGGGGCATCACCTCCGTTCCGGCGCGGATGTCATCCGCCACCAGCGACGTGCGGTGGGAGTCCCGGCTGGAGACGACGAGCCGTCGGCGCAGGGGCGCCCGACAGACCGGAGTCCAGGTCGCGCCGCGCCCAGGGGTGGGCGGGGCCGACCGGGAGGCCCGGACCGTCGAGGAGCACTCCTCGCGACGGCCGTGTCCCGGCCGAGCCCTCCGCCCACGTCGTGGCGGCGGCGCGTCTCGCCTTGATCGCACGCATCGAGGAGCGCGCGATTGGCAGCGTTATGGGGGGATGGGAAGGTGCATGTCGCCGGGGGCCGCGATGGGTCCCGACGCCGGCGCTGGTGGGATCACGGCCGAAGCCGCGCGAGCCCGTGCCGGGGAGCCCGCTGCCCGTCCGGTGGCCCGGGCGTGGCGGGCGGCCGGGACGCTGTGGGTACGCATCCGTTGGCCTCGGTCGCCCACAGGCACCTTGCCGGGTGTCGGCGACGGGTTCAAGCGCGATGGGTACCGGGGTGTGTACCCCACGACGAGGCTGACGCTCGCTGGGTGAGGCGGCGGCAGGCGGGCGCGAGGCCGGGCGGCTGGTCGGTCTGCCGTCCGGTCAACCGTTCTGGGGCGTCACCATCCGACGGGCGTCCAGCCCGGGCACGGAGGCGTCTACCCGACCCAGGCCAGCGGCGCGTCCTTGAGAAGCGGGCGGCTATGCCGGCCGGGTGAGCACCACGACAGCGATCAGGACCCCGACCACAGCCGTCGCGGCTGCGGCTCGCGGTCCGGCGGCGATCCTGGCGACCGCGGCGAAGGCGGTGACGATCACCGCCGCTGCGAGGCGCACGGCGAGGTCGGAGCCGATGTGGGGCTGCGAGTCGCGGGAGTTCACGTACATGCCGACAGCCACGATCGCGACGATCAGCACGAGCGAGACGAACCAGAGCCTCCTGTCAACAGGATGCGCGGGCGTCGTCACGGGCACACGACCCTTCGACGCAGGCATCGCATCTCGGTGGTCGCCGTCACAGTCGTGCCGTCACCCG
>JAJYMP010000532.1 GCA_021786915.1 Chloroflexota bacterium | reverse complement strand
AACCAACGATGGGACCAGCGATGGGGCCGCCCCGACTTGCCCGCCTCAGTGAATCGTGTTTCACTGATAGAAGTCTCACTGAGGAGAAGACGTGACGACCCGCGGACGCCAAGAGACCATCGGCTCGTCCCCTTTCACCCGCGTGGTCGGAACCGCCGCACCTGCCAACGACGCGACCCGCGGCGCTCCCCGCGTGCCCTTCATCGATCGGGTGCTGGAGCTGCGGCGCCTCGAGGAGGCGTGGGCGTCGCAGGAGCCGCACCTCGCCATCCTGTCTGGCCGCCGGCGTGTCGGCAAGACTGAGCTGCTCGCCCGGTTCAGCCGGGGCAAGCCGGTCGCCTACCTGGCCGCGGCGCAGCGCGTACGGACGGACCAGCTGTCGGACGCCGCCCGCGACCTCGCCGCTCTGGCCAACGGGTTCGATCGGGGTCGCCCGCCGGCGATCCGGCTCGATGACTGGCAGGCGATGCTCGATCTCGTCGGCGAGCGGGCCCGTGGTCGTCGCATCGGCGTCGTCATCGACGAGTTTCCTTACCTCGTCGAGGAATCGCCGGAGCTGCCCTCGTTGCTCCAGCGGTGGTGGGATCAGGTCGGGTCGAAGACGAGGGTCTTCCTTGTCCTCGCCGGTTCCGACCAGGCGCTTGTCGAGCGGCTCGTCTCGCAGCGGGCGCCACTCTTCGGTCGCGCCACCCTTCGACCGCACGTGGAGCCGATGGACTACTACAACGCGGCCGGGTTCGTGGCCCGGTGGCCACCCGAGGATCGAATTCGGACCTTCGCGATCGCCGGGGGTATCCCGTACTACCTCCGGTTCTTCGACCCGTCTGTCGGGCTCCGGGTAAACCTCCACCGGCTCGCGTTTTCGCCGGACGGCCCGCTCTTCCGAGAGGCGGAGTACCTCCTTGAGGCCGAGTTTCGCGAGGTCAGCCGGCGCGGCTCGATCTTTCGGGCCATGGCGAGCGGTGCCGTGACACCGAACGAGATCGCCCAGCGGATCGGCCTCGGTGGCGCGGCGGACGTGCAATCCAACCTCGCCGACCTGGTCCGGATGGGCCTCGTGAGGCGCGTTGTGCCGGTGACCAGACGAGCTGAACTCCGGTCGCGCCGGGTAGCCTATCGCATCGCCGACCCATATCTGGCCTTCTACTTCACGATCCTCGAGCCGCGACGGTCGTTGATCCAGGTCGGCCCCGCGGCGGTCGTCGATCGTTCGCTGTCGGACGAGGAGTTGGATGCCTTCGTGAGCCGGATCTTCGAGGAGATCGCGCGGCAGTACGTGCGCCGGGCGGCGGCGGCGGGGCTGCTTCCGATCGTCCAGGAGGTCGGGACCTGGTGGCAGGGAGAGGACGAGGTCGATGTCGTCGGCGTCGGGGGGTCAGGCGTCGAGCTGGTCGGCGAGGCGAAATGGCGACGCTCAAAGGTCGGCCTCGATGATCTCGACACGCTTCGCCGACGTGCCGCGAGGCTGAGTGATCGGCCGGCGAAGCTGCTTCTCTTCTCGCGCGGCGGGTTCACCGATGCGGTCGCGCGCACGCCCGACGTGACGAGGATCGGATTGCGGGAGCTCTTCGCCCGTGAGCTGGCCTTCGAACGTTCAGCCGGATGAGCCAAGGGGGCAATCCATTCTGCGCAACTGAGCTCATGAGGGCGTCGCCCGTCGCACGCGCGACGCCGTCCGCGCTATGCGGGTGAACCGCAGGTTGATCGGCACCTTCTCCGCGCTATGCGGGTGAACCGCAGGTTGATCGGCACCTTCTCCGCTCGCCCGGTTTGTGGTCATGAACCCCGTGGCTTCACCGCCCATCCAGAGCTGCTTGCGCCAGATCTTGGATGGCGGCAAGCGGGCGTTGGTCTGCCGAACTGAAGGCCTCCTCGTCTCTGACTCGCCGGGATTGAGCACCGCGCTGCTGGCTCACCGCGGAGGGCGTGATCGACAGGGCGGCCGCTGCCGCTCGGATCGTTCCTCGGCGATCGACTTCCCGCAGTAGCTGCAGGCGCCAGACCCCGAGCATCCCGCCTCCCGTGCCTCCAATCTGAAACCGTGAGCCGCCTGGAATCCGTGAGCCGCCTGGTCGGCGAGCCGGTAGACCGTCCCTCAGGAGCCGGGACCCGCCTCGAGCACGAACCCGGCGACAACGGCCTCCGCGTGCAGGTGCCGCGTATCGTTCAGCAAGCAAGGGCTCGGCTCCGACGACTCCTCCCTACGTCGTCGAAATTGCATTGCGCGACAGCTCATCGACCGTCGCGGGCGGGAATCCAGCGAACGCAGGACGCGCGAGAGCTCGTCGAGGTCAGCCGAGATCTCTACAACGCGGCCGCTGGCCTGATAGAAGCGCGGCGTCTTGAGGGCCGAGCCGGTGACGAGGGCCACCATCCGTGCGTGGGGCGCGAGCCGACCTTCCCGGACCGCGACGAGCAGCCCTGCAAGCGAAGCCGCGCCCGCGGGCTCGGCGAGGACGCCGGCCGACGCTCCCAGCAACCCCATCGCATCGAGCATCTGCGCGTCGGTAACCGAGACGAAGAAGCCTGCCGATGCGACGACATCGCGGACGGCGAGGGCACCGGAGATGGGTCGACTCACTCCGATGCCATCGGCGATCGTGTGCGTCTCCGTGGCCTCGACCCGACGGCCGGCCTCCCAGGCGCGCTTGACGGGCTGGCATCCGTCCGCCTGGACGCCGACCAACTGGGGGACGGCAGATGCGACGCCGCAGGCGACGAGCTCGCGAAACCCCTTGGCGATCCCGTTGAGCGTCGGCCCATCGCCGACGGGGATGGCGACCACGTCCGGCATCTCCCCGCCGAGCTGCTCCCAGATCTCGAAGGCGACCGTCTTCTTCGCCTCGACCGTCGCCGGGTTGACTCCCGTGTTCCGGTCGATCCAGCTGAACTCGCGCGCGGCCTGCCTGGACAGGTGGAAGGCCGCCTCGTACCCGCCGCGCACCTTGACCACCGTGGCCCCGACGTGACGCATGAGCGCGAGCTTCCCGTCGTCGACGTCGGCTGGGACGAAGTTCACCGCCTCCTTGCCCACGGCGGCAGCTCCGACTGCGAGGCTCACGGCGACGTTACCCGTCGAGGCAGAGGTCACCCGGGAGACCCCGGACGAGATCGCCTGCTGGAGGACGAGGGCCGTCGCTCGATCTTTGTTCGAGCCCGATGGCCCCCTCGTCTCGTCCTTGAGCCACAGGTTCGGCAATCCGATGCGCGCGCGAAGGACTGCCGGCGCCACGAGAGGAGTACCGCCGACGGGAAGCGGATAGGCGATGGGCCCCTCGTCGATCGGCAGGAGCGCCGAGTAGCGCCACATGCCGGCCACCGACAGTGCCTCGCACGACGCCGCGTTCGACGGGAGCAGCTCGGGCCCGTACTCGTACT
The DNA here is from genome assembly GCA_021786915.1 of Chloroflexota bacterium. The sequence continues at coordinate 226 of JAJYMP010000532.1, read as the reverse complement.
CGAGAAGGAGTCGCGCCCCGAAGTCGTCAACCATGACGGAGGCGGGAGCGACGATCTCTTCCGTACCGTCGTCGTGGACCAGCACGCCCCGGCTCGGTCCGCCCATCGTTTCTCCCCCTATGGAGATGGCGGCTGAGGACGTCCACGAAGGACTATGCCCGGTCTCTCGCCCGTCGCCGCGCCTCCCCGTTGGATCAACCGGCCGCCGACCAGGACGCCGATGACC
>JAJYMP010000127.1 GCA_021786915.1 Chloroflexota bacterium | reverse complement strand
CGCGGGGCCGCGGATCAGGCTCGTCACGATGCCGACGGCGCATACCAGGGCCGCGACCCAGAACGCGTCGTGGATCGCGCCCGCCAGGGCGTCGCCGTGCGTGGCCGCCCCGGCCAGGTGCACGGGCAGCCGTGTGGCCACGACCGCCGCCGACAGCGCGATGCCCAGCGCCTGGCCGGTCACCCGCATCTGGGCGAGGGTGCCCGACGCCGTCCCGACGCGTCGTCCCGGCACGGAGCCGAGCACCGCCGAGCTGTTGGGGCTCATGAACAGCCCCTGCCCCACGCCCATCAGCACCAGCCGCCAGATGAGGTCCGCAATCGCGAAGTCGGTGGGGAGCTGGGTCAGGCTGAGGAGCGAGACGACCATCAGCGCCATGCCGGCGCTGGCCAGGACGGACGGCCCGAAGCGGTCCGACGCGGCGCCCGAGAACGGCGCGACGAGCGCCATCGCGATCGGCACGGGTGTGAGGAGTAGGCCGGCCTCGACCGGCGAGTAGCCGCGGCCCTGCTCGAGCAGGAACGGCAGCAGGAAGGTCGCGGTGAACAGGCCCGCGAAGGCGACGACCACGCTCGCGAGCCCGAAGCTGAACTGGCGGATGCGGAACAGGGCGAGGTCCAGCAGCGGCTGGACCGCAGCGTTCTCGGTGAGCAGGAACGCGGCCCCCAGGACGAGGAACGCGGCGAACAGCGCGAGCGTGGGGGGCGATGTCCAGCCCCAGTCGGTGCCCACCGACAGCGCGAGCAGCAGGCAGAACAGCGCGACGCCGGACATCGCCGCGCCGCGCATGTCGAACGACTGGTCGCGACCGCGATCCTCGGCCGGCAGCACGCGCCACGCCCACAGGATGGCGATCACGCCGATCGGGGCGTTGATCAGGAAGATGGACCGCCACGACGCGACCTGGGTCAGCAGCCCGCCGAGGGCCGGCCCGAGGCTGAGCCCGAGCGACACGCTCACGCCGTTGAGCCCCAGCGCCCGGCCCCGCTCGCTGGCGTCGAACGTGCGGGCGACCACCGCGGGCCCCATGGCCATGAGCGCCGCCGCCCCGCACGCCTGGACGACGCGGAAGCCGATGAGCCAGCCCTCGCCGGGGGACAGGCCGCACATCACGCTGGCCGCCGTGAACAGGCCGAAGCCGGCCAGGTACACGCGCTTGAAGGTGAGCACCTCGCCCAGGCGCCCGACCGGCAGGAGCAGGCTGCCCACGATCAGCAGGTAGGCCACCACGACCCACTCGACGGTGGTCAGGTCGATGCGGAAGTCCTGCTGGATGGCCGGCAGCGCGATGTTGACGATGCTGCCGTCCAGCGTGGACATGAGCGACCCGAGGGAGACGGTCGAGAGGATCAGCCACTTGCGCTGCACCTGTGGAGGCTACCGGAAGACGGGGGAGCGCCGGGGAAGGGCCCGCGCCGGGCGGCGGGCGTCTCGCCGCGGCCGCGCCCCTCAAGGACTACCGGCTGGATGACGGTGAACGGCGTCCGCGCGCGGGGCGCGCCCGCACGCGGACGATCAGCCCTCCGTCAGGCCGGCGTCGCACCAGGCGGCGAGCGCCCGCGTGGCGGCGTCCGCCGTGCCCAGGACCGGGATGCCAGCGGCGGTCAGGCGCTCACGGAACGGGTCGTAGAGCGGCCCCGCGTCGACCACCGCGATCCACGGCTTGGTCGTGGTTCGCCACAGCTCCGCCACGGCGTCCACCAGCCCGCCGGGGCGGTCGAGATCCTCGTCGTGGCCCTCGCCCCGCGGGAGCGTGTCGAGCGTGTCGGTCATGGGCACGAGGCCGAGGATGCCCGCGTCCACCTCGTCCGAGGCGAGGATCCCGCGCATCGCCTCGCACACCGTGCGCGCATCGGCGATGGGCGTGAGGTCGAGCGGGTTGCGCACGTCCACGACCGAGGTGATCCCCGCCGGCACGAGCAGATCGCCCAGGAGCCGCTCGGTCGCCGCAGAGAACCGGGCAAGCGTCAGGGGCCCGGCGTGGTCGGCGATGGTCACGCACTCCGACCCGGCGTTCGTGGCCGCGCCCAGCCGCCGTCCCGCAGCGGGCCGCCGGTCGAGCAGGGCGAATGAGCGCAGGAGGTCGTCGAACTCGGCCGGCGTCTCGGCCCAGGTCACCCCCACCTGGCGCGCCAGGGCGCGGGTCATCGTCGCGTCGCCCGCGATCGCCGCCGTGTGGCTCGCCGACGCGCCCGCCCCCGCCGCGGTCCGCCCCGCGCGGTACAGGACCACGGACCGGCCATCGGCCCGCAGACGTGTGGCCGCCTCGAGGAACCGCAGCCCGTCGAGCCGCACGAATCCCTCGACGTACACGCCCACCACGCGCACCTCGGGGTCATCGGCCAGGCTCGCGAGGTAGTCGCCCGCCGTCAGGTCCGTCTGGTTGCCGATGGTGATCACGTACCGCGGGTCGAGCGGCGCGAGCCGCGACAGCCGCGTGATGGCGAACGCGCCGCTCCCGGTCACGAGCGCGATCGGCGTCGGGATCGACCCCGGCGGCAGCTTCGCCTGCGGGATGAACAGCGTGTCGTACCGGCCGGGCCGGGACCGGATGCCCAGGCAGTTCCCGCCGTTGATCACCGGGCCGCCGTCGGGTCGCGCGCGGGCCGCCGCGAGCGACTCGCGCATCCTGGCCGCGAGTGGGCCGCCGCCGCTCTTCTCCTCGAGCCCGCCCGGGATCACGATCAGCGAGACGGCGAGGTCGCGCTCCACCGCCTCGGCGACGAAGCCGGGGGTGGCGGCGGCCGGCAGGACGACCACCAGCAGGTCCACGCGGGCGGGCAGCGAGGCGAGGTCCGGCACGCAGCGCACCCCCTCGACCTGCGCTGCGCCGGGCTTGATGACCGTGATCGCCGACGGGTCGAACCCCTTGCGCAGGACGTTCTGGAGGATCACCCGTCCCGGGTTCGTCCCCGACGAGACGCCGACGATGGCGATGGACCGCGGGGAGAGGAGTCGGGCGACCGCGGCAGCAGGCCGGGGCGGACGGACGGGGCGGGGACCGCCGCCCAGGCGCACCAGCACGTCAAGGGCGACGATGCCGTCCGGGGTGACCGCGGCCGGGTTGATCTCGATCTCCGACAGTTCGTCGGGCGCCAGCGGGGCGAGGGCGAGCAGCCGCCGGACGGCGTCGGCCAGACGCTGGGGCGAGAGGCGCGGCTGCTGGCCGCGCACCGAATGGGTGGCGAGGCGGACCGCCGTCGCCTGGGCGAGCGCGCGCTCCATGCCCTCGAGCGGCGTGAGGGCCGCCGACACGACGGCGAGCTCGCGGCCGGGCCGCAGGTCCGCGGCGAGGAGCTCAGTCGCGACGCCGCCAGCGCCCACCGCGGCCACGGGGCCCAGGTCGTCGGTCCAGCGGAACGAGAGGAGCAGCTCGCCGCCCGGGTCGCGGTCGTGCGCGACCAGCTCCGTGACGGTGAACCCCGTGGGCGGGGAGGGGAGGCGCACGCGCATCGCCGCCATCGCCGCCCGCACCGCCTCCACCGTCCGGACGGGGAAGGCCACGGCGCCGTGCTCGGTCTTGTGGGCCAGCCCGGGGGCGACCGCCTTGACCACGACGCGCTCGCCGGGGAGCGCCGCAAGCAGCTCCCCGTCCAGCGCCGCCTCGTCGGCCACCAGC
>JAJYMP010000451.1 GCA_021786915.1 Chloroflexota bacterium | reverse complement strand
CTACGCCGACGCGTTCGCCTACGCGCGGGGGATCGACGCCGCCATCGACCTCGTGGAGGACACCCTGCGGGCCGGCTCGGCCGCCGCTGCCATCGAGCTCTGTGAGCACGCCCTGGGGCGCATCGAGCGGGCGATGGAGCATGTCGACGACTCGGACGGCGAGATGGGCGGACTCCTCGAGCGCGTCCAGGAGCTGCACCGCGAGGCCTGCGAGGTCGCCCGACCGGATCCTGTGAACCTCGCCACGCGCCTGTTCGCCTGGGAGCTGGGAGACGAGTGGGACGTGTTCTCCGGCGCGGCGCTGACCTATGCCGATGTGCTCGGAGAGGCCGGCCTGGCGGAATACCGGCGCCGCGCCGAGGTGGAGTGGGCCAAGGTGCCGCCACTCGCCCCGGGGGCGGACACGGAGCGCTCGTTCGCGGGGCGGCGGTTTCGGATCACGTCGATCATGGAGTCGCTTGCTCGGGCCGCCGGCGACGTAGACGAGCTCGTGGCGATCATGAGCCGGGATCTCTCCAGCCCGTACTCGTTCCTCGAGATCGCCAGGGTGTGCCTGGAAGCCGCCCGTGCCGACGACGCGCTCGACTGGGCGGAGCGCGGGATGCGAGCCTTCCCCAAGACGCTCGACGGACGGCTCCGTGCGTTCCTGGCCGAGATCTACCACGAACGCTCCCGCCACGACGAGGCGATCGCCCTGTTCTGGTCGGCGTTCGAGGAGAGCCCCACCCTCGAGGCCTTCCTCCTCCTCAAGTCCCACGCCGCCCGCGTCGATGCCTGGCCGGTTTGGAGCGAGCGCGCGCTCGCCACGGCGCGCGACGCGGTGGTCCGTGCGCGGGCCACGGCCAGGCCCGCTCGCGCCCGCTGGGACCTTCCCGCGGACGCGTCAGCGCTGGCGCGGATGCACCTGAGCGAGGGCGACGTCGACGCTGCCTGGCGGGAGGCCACGGCTCTCGGGTGCAGCGAGCAGGTGTGGCGGGAGCTGGCCCGCCGGCGGGAGTCCGCCCATCCAGCCGACGCGATCCCCATCTACCAGCGCGAGGTCGAGGCGCTCCTGGGGACGAAGCGGAACGACGGCTACGCGGCCGCGGTCGAGCTCCTGGGGCACATCCGCGCCCTCATGGTCACGCTCCGCACCGAGAATGAGTTCACGGCCTACCTCGCGTCGGTCCGGGCGGCTCACGGGCGAAAGCGCAACTTCACGAGCATGCTCGCCGCGATGGACCGGTCACGGCCAAGCTGACGACACCATCGCCGGGGTCCGCGACCCGCGCGCACGTCGTGGCGCCAGGACGCTGGAGCGGCGGTGACCGTCGACGTGCTCCCCGGCAGCCACGCCGAGGCGGCTGTGTGGGCGACGGCGCTCGACGTCGGCGGCCCTCGCGGATGCGGTACCGAACCCTTCGCGGTCATCGTGCGGGGGCCTCAGCGCTGCGGTAATACCTTGCCCTCTTACCGCCAGCGGTAATACTTCCCTTGTTACCGGAGGCCTGCATGTGACGACAGACGCCGAATCGTCTCCTGTCCATTGATGTGGACACATCGCTGTGGTAGTGTGTCCACATGGCTGATGTCGGGATCCGGGAGCTGAAGCAGCGCCTCTCCGAGTACCTGGACCGGGCGGAGCGGGGAGAGGTCCTGCGCGTCACCGACCGCGGCCGTCCGAAGGCGGTGCTCGGGCCGGTGCCGGGCCGCGCGCGCATCGACGACGGCATCCGCGCCGGATGGATAGCGCCCGGCACGGGCTCGCCGCTCGGCCCTGCCCGCCGGTCGAGGGCCACGCGGCGGGTGCTCGACGTGCTGGCCGAGGACCGCGGCGAGTGAGCGCCTACGTCGACTCCAGCGCCCTGCTCAAGCGCTACGTGGACGAGGCCGACTCGGCCGCCGCGGACGCGATGCTGCGGGGCGACCCCGCGCTCCTGACGGCCCGGCACACGGTCGTCGAGGTCCGGCGCAGCCTCGCCCGCCTGCTCTCGGGACGGGACCTCGCCGCCGCGCGGGCCGCGTTCGCCGACGACCTGCGATCCATCTCGATCATCGAGCTCGACGGGGCGACCTGCGAATCGGCGGCCTCGATCGCGGAGGCGACCGGCGTGCGGACCCTCGACGCCCTCCACCTCGCGGCCGCGCAGCGGATCCACGAGCCGGGGGCGGGCTTCCTGACGTTCGACCTGCGCCAGGCGCAGGCCGCTCGCGCGCTCGGCCTGACGGTCGTGACCGCCTGACCCGCGTGGGCCGCCGCGGGCGAGAAGCCGGGCCTGCGGGGCCTCCGCCGTCGGGGCGGACCCGAGGTCGGCTGGCGACGCCCTCGGCCGAGCTTGCCGGCCGGCGTCCGGGTCTTTCTCGGCTACGCGTTCCTGATCCTGGCGATCATCGGGCCGGCGTCGATCGGGGCCCCTCCCCACGGGAGGTGGCGGCCGAAGGCCCCCATACAGGGGCCGCTGGCTTTGCCTCGCGGGCCACGCCTGGTTCGAGGCGTACCCGGTCCTGACGCGGCTGCCGGGCGGGCTCCGCCGGTCGCCGGCCGACGTCGTGGCGCTGCTCGCCCGCGACTTCCCGGCGACGGTGTTCCTCGGCGAGGTTGCCGCCGCCGCGCTCGGCCCCGGGCTTGCCGCGGCGGGGGTCTCGGGGGGCGCCGTCTACGACGCGCCCGTGGGAGCGGCCGCCCGCGAGCACGGCCGCCCGCTCGTCTCCGGCGACGCCAGGGCGCGCCCCGTCTGCGAGGCGCTCGGCGTGAGCGTCCGGCCGACCGGCTGAGCGACGACGGGGCGCGGTTCCGACCGCCTGGACCCACACGGACGACGCCCCGCTCCTTGAGCGGCAGGGGTCGTGGGCTGCCCTTCGTGGACCCCGAGCTCAGGTCCTGGGCGAGGTCCGGGCCGATGACCTCCGGAAGCGATCGGCCGCGTATGGCCGAGAGGTCCACGTCGAGCAGCGACCGTCGTCCTCTCCGTGTCGACCGCCCCGGATGTCTTGACGACTTCTTGAGCCTGGACCGCCGGGACTCTTGAGGCCCGTCCGGCATCGTTGCATCGAGCCCAACAAGGGGCAGACAGGAACGGAGACTCGAGAGATGATGGGTTACGGTACCGGGCTCGGGCTCGGCTTTGGTCTAGGGGGATGGGTGATGATGCTCGGCGGGGTGGCCCTGGTCGTGGGCCTCGTCTTGCTCGTCGCATGGGCGGTCGGTCGGGCGAGCGGCACTTCGGCTGCCAATCCGGGCTTCCCTGCCCAGGGGTTCACCCCGACGGCGGGATCGCCGTCCTCGGCCGACGCGATGGGGATCCTGCGGCTTCGCCTCGCTCGTGGCGAGATCTCAGCCGAGGAGTTCGCGGCAACGAAGCAGACCCTCGAGGGCGGGCAGTGAGCACCCGGCTGGGCCTCGTGGGCGCCGGCCTGCTGATCGCCGGCGTGGTCCTGATGGCCGCGGGATCCCTTGTCGGCGGGACGGGCAACGTGTCGGCCGGCGCTGGCGGGTTCGGCATGATGGGCGGCGGCCTGCCAGGAGGCATGATGGGCGGAGGCGGCGGGATGATGGGCGGGTTCGGCGCGACATCGGCTCCGGGCCCCGGGCAGACGGGCTTCGTGGCCCGCACCCAGGCGAGCCCGCGGATCGTCCGGGTCATCG
>JAJYMP010000069.1 GCA_021786915.1 Chloroflexota bacterium | reverse complement strand
CATCCTCGAGGATGCGGCAGCGGATCGGCCCTCCGCCCGATTGCTCGCCTCCGCCTGGTTCGACGACGTGGATGGACATGGTGGTCGCCTCCTTTCGGATCGGGGTTGTCCGATCGGGGTTGTCCGTTCGGGGTTGTCCGTTCAGGGTTGCTCGTTCAGGGTTGCTCGTCCAAGCCCCCCGTGATCGCGTCCTCGCCGAGGTGAGGTCCGCGATGGAGGCGAGCTCGCAGGAGGCGCGGACGAGTCCAAGGACCACGTCGCGCACTTGTTCGTCCCGGGGTGCGTAGAGCATGACGACGGTCGGTGGCGCTTGGCCCGTGTGCACGAGGTAGTGGGGTTCGGCCCACCCCGCGCGCTCCGCGACTTCGACGAGTGGGACGGGCAGGGTGGCGTGCAGGCTGAAGTCCCCTCGGGCATGCGCGTGACAGAACTCCGTACCGACCATGAAGGCCTCAGGCGGCCCGACCGCTGCGCTGCTGTGCAGCGATCATGGGATAGGGGATAGGGACGACAGCGCTCGAGGCGGCCATGCCGCCTGCGCCCGACGCGGGTCGCGACGGCGCAGCGGCCGGGGACTACGCGGCGCGGACTCGCCACGCGCGACGTACCGCGCGACGCCGCAGGCGAGCAGACGCTCGACGGCGCGACCGGGCTCCCCGCGCCCGAGCCGGAAGGGCGGCGGGCGGTCATCCGCACGACCGCCATCGTCGCCACGGTCGCCTGCCTTGGATGGCGGATCGGCTTCACGGTGCGCGAGAGCCTGTGGCTCGCGATCCCGCTGTGGCTGCTCGAGCTCCACGCGCCGACGGGCCTCGGGCTGTTCACCTTCTCCCTGTGGGAACTGTGGACGATCACGAGAAGTCGCGATCGGCGATCAACAGCGATCAACAGAATTCGCGCTGCTGAGCTGATCTGCTAGGAGCGTGGGTCACAACCTGGCCAGGGTGACCCTCGGGGATGGAATCTCCGAACGCGGGCCGTGACCAGCGTGTTCTGCCGGTCGCGGTGCTCGCGAACTTCCTCGTGGTGGGCGAGAATTCGTCCATGACGACGCCTGGGGCCTCCGACCAGCTGTTCGCCGCCGACGAGACCGACCCGAAGGGACGGGCCGCTGCTCCGGCCGGTCGGGCAAGGGCGTTTCGTTCTTACGACTTGTCCCAGCAGTTCCTCATGCCGCCGTCGATCGAAGACTGGCTGCCAGAGGACCATCCGGCCCGCTTTGTCGCCGAAGCCGTCGACGAGCTCTTGGACCTGGCGCCGATCTACGCGTCCTACCAGAGCTTCGACGGCGCCCCGCCCTACGACTCCACGATGATGCTGAAGCTGCTCTTGTGGGGCTACTCGTGCGGGCTGACCTCCTCTCGGGAGATGGAGCGGCGCTGTGCGACCGACGTCGCCTTCCGCTACCTCTCCGCCAACCAGGCCCCCGACTACCGCTCCATCGCCTGCTTCCGCCGGCGCCACCTCGGTGCATTGCAGGACCTGTTCGTCCAGGTGCTCGCCTGCTGCGCCGAGGCAGGGCTCGTGAAGCTCGGCCGGGTCGCTCTCGACGGCACCAAGCCGCGGGCGTCGGCCTCCCGCCACAAGGCGATGAGCTACAACCGCCTTGGCCCGCGCATCGACGAGCTCGAGGCCGAGGTCAGAGACCTCCTGGCCGAAGCAGAGGCGGCCGACCGCACCGAGGACGAGGCGTTCGGAGCCGACCGGCGCGGCGACGAGCTCCCCGTCGAGCTCGCCCGCAGGCAGACCCGGCTCCAAAGATGAGGGCCGCCAAGGAGGCCATCGAGGCAGACGCCAAGGAGAAGGCGACGGCCAGAGCTCGGGTCAAGGCGGAGAAGGAGCCTGCGGCTCTTGCTCCGCTCCGGTGTCAAATGGAACGCTCGCCCAACTGCACGAAGCAGGGTGCGCTCCCCATGGCTGGTCACGTAGAGCCTAACGGGAGACCGTTACGTCCGGTCCCGTGAGGGGGCGGGGGGTGAAGATTCCCCCTGGCTACTTGACCGCTAGCCAAGAAGATTCGCGATGTGCGCTTCGGCATCGAAGCGGTTAAGTACGGCAGGAGATCCGCCGCGGAGGCTTGCGATAGCCTGCGTGCGGCCTCGGGTTACAAAGACCTGGGGACGAAAGCACAGGACAACGCTGTCACCCACCTGAATGCCCACCTTTCTCGCCTCAGGGATCACGAAGTAGTAATGGATGGCGCCTGGAGGTGCCACTTCCACGGGGAGGGGACGGTCCAGCGCAGATTCGTCGTGGCCGACGAACGCGCGCAATGGGTAGTCGCCCAACACCTTATCGACATAGTAGCCGGCGCCAAAGGCGTAAGCGTCGTCTCCGACGAAGTGGCCGACCTCACTCAGGTACACCACGGCCGGCACTTCTGCAGTATCAGAGTCAAAGATGCTGGCTGGAGTCGTGCCATGGAGCGCATTGCCCGGTTCCACGTGGGTGGCCCCCGCTCGCGCCAGGAGCTCCAGCGAGCTGGTGGAATTCGTACCTGGGGCATTGACCTGCTCGATTGCATGGCCAGCACACCGAAGCCGTTCGGCTGCAGCGATAAGCGTATCGAGGTTGTGCGTGGGTTCGATCCTACGAGTGGTCGCGTTGCCGAGCAGGCAAGGGAAAGTGGTGACTCCGACGATCCGTACTCCGTCGAGTGCGTCCACGGCATCAGCAGCTGACTCAATGTCCGCGAGAAGGAACCCTCCGTCATGGCCGAAGTAGAAAAAGTCTTCGGGCGATCTCACCCGTAGTAGGACGTCCTGGACGCGGTCGCGCTCTCGAGCGACCTGCCCAATGCGTCGAGCACGCTCGATGTCGAAGACGGTCACTACTTCAGGTGTGGCTTCGACGACCGCGCGTTCGCTGCCGCGGGCCGGTTGCACGAGGTGTCCGACGTGGCCGACGGCGACTTCGTGACGCAGATGAGCGCTCAGGCACTGGAGGTCGACGGCCACGGCCTTCGTCAGGCCAGCGTTGATCACGGTCCGACTGACGTCAGGATTCCTCCCGTACTGCTTCGCCATGAAGTATCCCGAGAGTCCCATCGAGGACGCTGCCTCGTAGAAGGTGGCTGCGTTCCGTGCAACGATCTCCAGGTCGAAGAGGTACGTGTTGGGAGCGACCACCTGTTCTTGGTGGCAGCGAATGATGGCTACGGCGAACTCGGGGTTTCGCCGTCTCAGCGCATCCAAGAACATCGTTTTCCCTCCAGTCGCTCTTGTTTTTGTTCTTTGCCATACCCAGGTCCGAACTGTCCAGATCCGAAATCCTGCTGGAATGATAGGTATGTCAGGTGGTTGGGGTTACTTTCTGTAGACCAGGAGGACGGTCTGGATCGATGCCTCTCATCAGTGCTACCTGGAGTGCGAGCCGTTGCGCGGCAACGGCGTGCGGTACCGCGGCCAGCTCCTCTTCTACAGATGGAAGCGACAGACGCACTGTGAGGTGGACGCTTCTCTCGTCACTCGCGATCCCAACGACCCGTCCGCCACGGGCCTTCACTTCTGCAGCGACGCGGTAGGCATCCCGTCGAGTTGCACCGCGGCCAATATGACATACCGCGGAAGTATCCGTGCCAGTTGCCACGATTGGTCCATGGAGGAAGTCCACCAGCGCGAACCCAAGAT
>JAJYMP010000071.1 GCA_021786915.1 Chloroflexota bacterium | reverse complement strand
AACGTTCACGGAAGGAGATGACAGTGGCACCGATCCGACCACGGCCAGACGACACCCCGCGAGGGACGGACACGAAGGAGGACATGGCGCGCGTCGCCCGTGTCCATGCCGAGCGATACCGGCGCACGGGGTTGCGCCCTGGCGCCCTCACGATGAGCGACAACGAGTACGCCCGAGAGTCCGACTGGGCGGAGGCGCACGAGTACGCCCGGTTGGCCGCCTATGCGGCAGAGCACGGACAGCCCGCCCTGGCGCCCTACAACCCGGACGGCGCACGGCGGCGACGGCAGGCCGAGGAAGCCGAGGCACGACGATGACGGATGACGACGGCGCCTACCAGCGGGCGCTAGACGAGGTGAAGGCACTGCGCGATCGCGTCGCCGACCTGCAAGCCCGCGTCACTGACAGGGACGAGTACGCCCGGCTGTCCGGAGCCGGCTACGCGCAGACGAAGCTCGACCGCGAGGCCGCCGACGCCGCAGAGTTGGAACGGCTCGGGCCAACGTTCAGCCGCCAGCAACTGCGTGACCCCGCCTTCTTCGCGGCCAACAAGGATGCGATTACAGAGGCCGCCCGACGCGGGCGCGTCATTGACGAGAACGGCACGCCCACTTCGGGCCCCGCCGTGCCTACCCCCGCCCAGAAAGCCGCCCGTGACGCGATCCGCGCCAAGATGCGGCAGGAAGGATGGATCAAGTGACCGACACCTACGCCCTGGAGCCGATCCAGCCCGGAACGTTCGGCGCCAAGTGGTCCCCCATCATCGAGGGAGCGCTCGCCGGTGCCTACGCCCTGCCTCAGAGCGTGGTCCGCGCCATCGTCGCGTACAACCGGCTCCACGCGGCGCAGCGCTCCGTGAGTGCGGCCATCGCCGAACGGTTCCCGCGAGGTTGGCTCGACCACGCCGCCGACCCCGTCGGCCGGGCAGCGGCCCGCCGGATGATCCTCGACGGCGATCCGACCACCATCCCGGACCTCACGAAACCCATCATCGAGGCCGAGGGGATCGCCCACGAGCTCGAGTTGCGCCGGGCGGCCCTCGACGCCGGCGCCGATGAAACCGAGCGGTGGCTCGACTCGCTCGTCTCCGAGGCCACCATCCTCCCGGTCCTGCGCGAGGCACTGACCGAGACCTACGCGGCCGTGCGGGAGCTGCCCGAGGATGTGCCCCAGACGGCCGAGGCAGCACTCGACGCCCCCGCCGCGCGGGTGGCCGCGTATCGGCGCCTGCAAGCCATCCTCACCCGCCACCGGATGATCCGTGACGCGCAGCGCTGTCTCCGCGGGCGAATCCCCAGCCGGGACGGTCGGGGCCTCTTCCTGGAGACTCCCGTCGCCCCGACGTTCAAGGGCATCCCCACCACGAGCGCGGACATCGTGCCCGCCGGACCCCGGGACGAGCTGCCCCGGCTCTACTGGCTGGCTGACGAGGGTTCCGGCTGGTGCCCCAGCGCCGAAGAGCAGGGGCAGGCGGCCGACGCATGGATCAAGATGGCGTCCGGCCGGCTGCCGGGTGCCGTGGCCCGGGTGGGCAGCCGTTGACCGCCGGCTAGAGCATCCCCCCGCCGGGGCCGATGCGCTGGGCCACCGACCCCGGCAACCCTTGCATCCGGCGCGTATGCTCTGGGAGCCGACCGCTAGCGGCATCGAATACGATCACTCATGCACCCGTGGCAGCGTGTCTAGCGGCACCTGACGCGGGTGCTCCGATTCAGGGAGGGGAGCCGGGGAGGAAGCCGAAGAGGGAGCGGGCGGCAGACGCAGCAACGTCCACCGCCCAGACGCACACCGGACACGCTGTCAGACGGACCCGGTACGCACCCGCGAGTCTACCGCCCGTGCGCGTCGGGTCCGGGAGGGACCCGATGTACCAACCCGAAGAGCTGCACACCATCGCCACGTCCGCCGTGGACTACTTCGGCGCCGTGGCGGTCGGCCGTGGCGTTGACCTGGCGAGCGGCGAGCCCGTCTACTACCTCGGAAGCACGCGCCTCATGCGGGCGGTCGAAATCGCCATCGCATCCGAGGGTCGCGCCCTCGCCACGGTGCCGACGTGGGCCATCCTCGCCATCGCTGCGCCGGTCCGCCCAGTGTTCGACCACCACGCCGCCGCGGTGCTGGCGTGAGCGGCGATCCCGAGGCCATCATCGGACCGCACACCCCGAGCCCGTCCTGTCCGGCGTGTGCGGAACTGTTCGCGGGCGAGCCGCCGACCGGCTGCCCGAGCATCCGCGACGCGGCGAGGATGTTCACGAGCGTGGAGCACTTGCGCGGGTTCGCCGCGCTGGTCCCCGCACCGGGATCGACCACACCGAGCCGCCCGCAGTGGGCGGAAGGGAGGCAATCATGACCGGGAGGACGACCCCGCCCATCATCGGCACCAAGGACGACCCGAAGATCTCGCCGGAGATCGTGCGGGCCAACCCCAAGCAGGACATCTCGACTGCCTGGCGCTGGGGTCCTTGGTGGGAACTACCCGGCGGCCGGCATGGCATCTGGGTGGTACAGAGGCTCTTCCCCGTCGCGATCCGGCTGGAGCACGACCCGGACGTGCCGCTGGAGGACTGGCGGGCGTTCGCCGAACGCCTTGAGGAAGCCCGCGACGCCGAAGCCCTCCGGGTCGGCGACCGTAAGCTGGCCGCGTTCACGCTGTGTGAGCGTCGCGCCGAGCTGCGGCGTCTCGCGGCCGGACGGAGGCAGGCTCTGCGCCGGATACGGGAGCAAGTGGCGGACGGCCGGCTCGGCGGGCCGGACGATGGCGCAGTCGCGGGGGTATCCCTGCCGACCCGCTAGGCGCCACCACGGGCGCCGTGGGGCCATCAGGAACGCGAACTCGCCCACGGAGGCATGAGAGACTACCTACACGCTCGCGTCACGGATAACGGAGGACGGAACATGAGCGACGGAGGGCCCTACGAACGGTGGCGGTCCGCTGGCCGCTTCCCCGGCTTCCTGCGGCGGGAGGCGCGCCACGAGGCCGCACATGCCATCGTGTCTGAACTGGTCGGACTCGGTGTCGTGTTCGTCACGCTCAACGCTTACGGCCGTCTAGAGCGTGGCGGCGACCACCTTACCTTGGATCCTTTCACCCGCCACTACGCGCCGCGGAGGACCGATCCGCGAGGCAGGGAGCGGGTGGCGATTGTGGCACTCGCCGGCCACGCCGCAGACGGGAGAGATTGGCGGCGATGCCGCGGGGCGGAGGGAATGGCAGACGGGGAGATAGTCCGGGAGTACGTCCCGGACCCGGCGCGACAGGCGGACTTGTGGCACCTCGCCCGATGGCTCACCAGCCGCTACGGGGGCAGGATCGACACCCTGGCCGCGGAACTGCTCGCCACGGAGACGGTTACGGGCGAGCGCGTGAGGGAGATCATCGGACACGCCGTTTGACCGTCACACATCCAGGCCCGGCTGCCACCCCTCGGTAGCCGGGCCCTTCCGTATTTGCTACCGGGTAGCATCGCGGGTAGCAATAGGGGCGGACGGACCCCCGAGCCGGACCCCATATAGAACGGCCCGGGAGCACGATATAGAACGCTGGCGGACGCCTGCGGACGCTCCGCCGAGCACTCTTAAACCGCGGGTTGAGAGTTCGAGTCTCTCCCGGCTCACCATTCCAAGCAGGTCAG
>JAJYMP010000305.1 GCA_021786915.1 Chloroflexota bacterium | reverse complement strand
CGGCCGTCGTCGAATCGGCGAGGTCGCCCACCCTGATCCCCGACGACCCCGGCGGCAGCGCCTCGATCCGGGCCAGCTCCAGCGTCCCGCGCAGCTGGCCCGCGCGGTCCACGACCGGCGCGCCCGGCAGCAGCGCGGCCCGGAGCCGCTCGGCCGCCTCGGTGGCCAGTTCGTCAGGGCGGAGCACGAGGCGCGGCGAGCGCGCGGCGTCGCCCGCCGGGATCGAGGCCAGCAGCGGCATCGCGAACCGGAACTGGTGCGCAGGCGATTCGGCGCGGTCCCGCAGCTGCGACTGGTAGATCGACTTCGGCCCCACCACTAGCATCGCGATCCCGATCGCGAGCATCGCCGGAGCCAGCATCGAGAGGTTGCCGGTCATCTCGGCGACCATCAGCATCACGGCCAGCGGCGCGTGGGCGATGCTCCCGAACAGGGCCATCATGGCCACGATCACGAAGCCCGACGGGTCGGCGGGGACCGCGGGCGCGCTCCCCTCGAGCAGCCGCCAGACGCCAGCGCCCAGGAGCCCCCCGATCACCATGCCCGGCCCGAAGATGCCACCCGAGCCGCCGGAACCGATGGACAGCGAGGTGCCGAAGATCTTGGCGAACGGCAGCGCGAGCACCACCCACAGCGGCAGCCCGAGCAGCGTCTGGCGATCGAGCCCGGCCTGCACCCAGCCGTATCCAGTGCCGAGCACGCCCGGCAGCGCCAGGCCCAGCAGACCGACGGCGAAGCCGGCCACGGCCGGCCGGAACATGCGCGGCAGCCGCCAGGTCGAGAACCAGCGAGTGGCGCCGTAGAAGGAGGCGATGTAGAGCCGTCCGACGATGCCTGCGAGGAGGCCGATGAGTGCGTAGTAGGCGAGCTGGCGCGGGTCGGTGAAGCCTGCCGACGAGATGTTGCCGAAGATCGGCGCGAAGCTGATGAAGGCGCCGAGGACGGAGAAGGCCACGATCGAGGCCACGAAGCCCGGGATCAGCGCGTCGGCCTCGAGGTCGTCCCGGTACGGGATCTCGGCCGCCAGCACGGCCCCGCCCAGCGGGGCGCGGAAGATGGCCCCGATCCCCGCGCCCATGCCGGTGGCGACCGCGATCCGCGCGTCGCGGGCATCGAGGTCGAGCAGGCGCGCGAGGAAGCTGCCGAAGCCGGCGCCGATCTGCGCGGTTGGCCCCTCGCGGCCGCCGGACCCGCCCGAGCCGATCGTGATCGCGGAGCTGACGAGCTTGACCAGGGGGATCCGGGCGCGAACCCGTCGGGCGCCGTGGTGGAACGCCGCGATCGCAGCGTCGGTGCCGTGGCCCTCGGCCTCCGGGGCGAGGCGGAAGACGATGATTCCCGACAGCAGCCCGCCCAGGGCGACCACCAGCGGGATCGCCCAGGGCCTCGCGGCGCCCGTTATGGGCGCAGCGCCCTCGCCCGCCGGGGTAGCGGGGGTGAATCCGGCCAGCACGCCGAGGAACAGGCGCGAGGCGAACTCGAGGGCCGTGAAGAAGGCGACCGCGCCGAGGCCGCTGATCAGGCCGATGAGGGCCCCCAGCAGGATCCACTTGCGGAGGTGGTCGGCGGAGCGGATTCGGAGCCTCGCCCCCCGCAGGAGCGAGGCGCCGGCCATGGTCGGGGCGCTCAATGGAACACCGCGAACGCCTCGGCGAGGCGGGCGAGGACCGCGTTGTCGGCGTCCTCGAGCTGCGCAGCCGCGATTGCCACCTCGAGGTCCTCCCGACGACGACCTGCCACGCGCTCCCAGAGGGACTGGCCCTCGCCCGTGAGGAGGACGGTGGTGACCCGGGCGTCGGGGTGGTCCTTGCGCATCGCCACCAGGTCCCGTCGCCGCAGCCTGCCCAGGAGGCGGCTCGTCGCCGGCAGCCGCGATCCGATCCGCTCGGCCACTTCGGTCACGGTCGCGCCGTCGGGCTGACCCGCCAGCACCACCAGCACACGCCACTGGAGCAGGCTGAGCTCAGGCGCGGCGTCGGCCACGGCACGAGCCGTGACGCTGACCGAGCCCACGACGATCCGCTCGAGCAGCGCCAGCAGCTCGGGATGCGGGTGCGGCTGGCTCATGCCAGATAGTTTACATAGTGCAACTGGTTCTCGCACGGACACGCGGACGCGGCAAGCCGCCGACCTGGGCGGAACCCAGACCGGCGGCAGGGGCTTTGGGCGAGGGCGCCGCCGGGGAGGAACCCGAGCCGGCGGGCGCGACCGAGCAGTCTGGAACGCGAGCCGGTCGAGCGGCAGCCTGAGGAAGGTCCCGAACAGCACCGTGTGCGCAACCGCCCGAACCGCGACGCTCTCGCGTCCACGGGAGGGCCTCCGGTGCGGGGGCGGGATCGACCCAACTTCACGGGCTTGTGCGACGACCGCGCGTCCACTGCTCCGGGCGGCATATCGGCGACGAGACGCGACGACGCCGGCGCTACGCGAAAACGGCCCGGACGCCAGCCTCAGCCGATGAGCACCGGGAGCGGCGGGCGCACCGTGCGCCGCGCGGGGTCGAGCTCGAGGATCTCGCCCGTGGCGCGCTCGGCGACCCCGGGGTCGACCCCCGTCCGGCGCACGGTCAGCAGGGCGTTCTCGAGGTCCGCGGGGTCGTCCGGGCGCGGAGCCACCGCCACCACCACGTTGTCCTCGGCGTGGCCGATCCAGCGGCCGTCGGGCAGAGGCTGCTCGGCAAGGACCCGCGTGACGCTGCCGACGCCCCGTCGCGCGAACGCCACGCGGGCCTCGGCCGCCAACGTCAGCAGCTCGGCCGCGCGAGCCTTCTTCGTCGGCTCGTCCACCTGGCCGGCCATTCTGGTGGCTGGCGTTCCGGGTCGGGCCGAGTAGCGGAAGACGTGGAGGCCGGCGAGGTCGAGCTCCCGGATGAACGCCACCGAGCGCGCGAAGGCGGCGTCGTCCTCGGTCGGGAAGCCGGCGATCACGTCGGCGTGGACCGCGAGGCCGGGGATGGCGGCGCGGGCGCGCTCGACGGTGCGGGCGTACTCGTCGGCCGAGTACCGTCGTCCCATCCGGCGCAGGACGCCGACGTCGCCCGACTGGAGCGGCAGGTGGAGGTGCGGCAGCGTGCGCGGCCCGCCATCAGCCCAGGCCGCGAGCAGCTTGTCGTCGACGTGCTGGACCTCGATCGAGCTCAGGCGGATGCGCTCGACGTCGGTCTCGGCCAGCAGGCGCCGCACCAGGCCCGCCAGCGTGAGCGCGCTGCGCACTCGGCTGCCGCGGGCACCGCGCTCCGACCAGCCGCCGTCGTAGGTGCCGATGTTGATCCCCGTCAGGACGATCTCCCGGTGGCCGGCGGCGAGCGCTCGGCGGACGTCGGCGAGGACGGCTTCGGGAGCGAGGCTGCGCTCGTCGCCGCGGGCCCTCGGGATGATGCAGTAGGTGCAGTGGAACGAGCACCCGTCCTGCACCTTGACGAAGGCGCGGGTGCGCTCCACCGAGGCGCGGCCGTCCGCGACGCCGTCGACCGGGGTGGCGGCCACGACGCCCGAGAGCGTGGGGAGCGCGGCGGCCAGCGGAGCGTGGGGCGCGTCGGGCGCCCGGGGCGCGGCCTCGTCGCGGCGGTCGTGCCCGTCGTGGCGGCCGAGCGCGAGCAGCGTCTCGAGCTCGGCCATGAATGCCGCCTTCGC
>JAJYMP010000032.1 GCA_021786915.1 Chloroflexota bacterium | reverse complement strand
CGTGACGCCGCGCCTCGTCGTTGCTGACCGGCCCGCACCCCCCGGCGCGCCGGTCTGGTGGGTCACGAAGCCCTCGCGTGCGTGGCTCGTCGAAGGGCCCACACGAGCTGCTCGACCCGCTCGGCGTCCCACTCGGCCCGCTCGGCGTCCCACTCAGCCCACACATCCCACACATCCCACACATCCCACTCAGCCCACACATCCCACACATCCCACTGAGCCCACACATCCCACTCAGCCCACACGGCCCACTCGGCCCACACGGCCCGAGCCGGCAGCAGGCCGTCCTGCCGGCGCTGGCGGCGTCGTCCTCTCCACCTCGGGGACGACGGGACAGGCGAAGGTCATCCGGCTCGAGGAGCCGCAGCTTCTCCACGCTGCGAGCTCGATCGCGCAGCACTTCGAGCTCTCCCCGGACGACCGCGGCTTCAATGCGTTGCCCCTCGCGCACATCAACGCCCAGGTGGTCGGGCTGCTCGCGACGCTCGTGTCGGGCGCCACCATCGTGCTCGACGACCGGTTCCACCGTCGCGGCTTCTGGGCGACGATGGCCCGCCGGAGGATCACGTGGGTCAACGCGGTCCCGGCGATCCTCGCGAGGCTCGCCATGCTCGAAGAAGGGGAGGTGGTCCCCGACGGGATCCGCTTCGCCCGGTCGGCATCGGCCCCACTGGCGGTGCCGGTGCTCGAGCGCTTCGAGCGGGCGACCGGGATCCCGGTCGTCGAGACCTACGGGATGACGGAGGCGGCCAGCCAGATCACCGCGAATCCGCTCCACGGCCCCCGCAAGCCTGGCTCGGTCGGCCTGCCCGTGGGCACCGAGGTGCGCGTGGTCCCCGGCGGCGGGGACACCGGCGACGCCGCCGCGGCGCCCGGCGAGGTGGGGCGCGTCCAGGGATCACACCGGGACGACTTGCGAGCGGTCCCGGATACCGTCGCGGCGCCCGGCGAGGTGGGGCGCGTCCTCGTGCGTGGGCCGAGCGTGATCCGCGCGTACGTGTCGCCCGGCTACGAGGACCGTATCGACGCCGACGGGTGGCTCGACACGGGCGACCTCGGGTACCGGGACGGCGCCGGGTTCCTGTTCCTCGTCGGGAGAGCCGACGACGTGATCAACCGCGGCGGCGAGAAGGTGTACCCGCTCGAGGTCGAAAGCGTCGTTCTCGGCGATCCGCAGGTGACGTCGGTCGCCGTGGCGGGGCGCGACGACGAGGCGCTCGGCAGGGTACCGGTCGCCTACCTCGTCGTCGACGGCGTGGGGGGGCCCGACGACGAGCGGCTCGCGGCGGCCGTCGCGGCCCGGGTGCACCGTCGCTGCACGCGCCTGCTCTCGCGTCCGAAGCGCCCTGTCGCGTACCACGTCGTCGATCGGCTGCCGCAGGGCGCGACGGGCAAGGTGCGCCGCGGCGCGCTCGCCGGAGCGACCCCGCTCTTCTCTCTGCTCGTCTCGTGACGGAGCCGGCTCGTCCAGCGACCGACCGGCCCAGCAAGCCGCGCCTCGACCACGTCGATGCGATGCGGCCGGTGAAGCAGCTGGGCGTGGTGTCGACGCACTCGCTGCTCTTCTTCGCTCCCGCAGCGGCGATCTCGGTGGGCGGGGCGCTCACGCTGCTGCACGTCACGCGCGAGGCGTTCCTCTTCATCTCGGCGTGCATGCTCACCTACGGCTACGCGGACATCGGCCGCATCGGGTACCGGTACTTCTATCGACGGCGCTTCGTCGCGGTCGCGGTGCCCTACGCGTGCTGGACCGTCATCTACTTCCTCGTCTCGCTGCCCGGCTCCGGCCTGGGCGTGTGGGGCGGGCTCCGGCACTTCGGCTACCTGCTCGGCACTGGGTACTACCAGCTGTACTACCTGGTCGTCATCATGCAGTTCTACGTCTTGTTCCCTGCGCTGCTCTGGCTGGTGCGCCGCTTCGCCACGCGCCCATGGACGCTCGTCGGGATCGCGCTCTTCGTGCAGGTGCTGGTCACGAGCCTCATGCACTGGGACGTCCTGCCACCGCACATGCGCGGCTACTGGGCCACGCGTGAGGTCACCTCCTACCTCTTCTACCTCGTGGCCGGCATGGTGGTCGCGTTCCACCTCCACGACGTCCATCGTTTCCTGCTCCGCAACGGCTGGAGGATCCTCGGCGCGACGGTGATTGCCGCCGCGTTGGCCGAGGCGTGGTACGTCGCGGCCGACGACCACCTCGTGTCGTGGCTGGGCTCCGGGTCCGACCCGCTCCAGCCGATCGTGATCCCCTTCAACATCGGGGCGATCGCCTGCGTGTACCTCTTCGGTGTGTGGCTCGTGGAGGAGCGGCGCCCACGTCCCGTCCGGGCCATGGCGATGTCGGGCTCCGACAACTCCTACACCATCTACCTCGCGCAGATGCTCTTCGTCTACGCGCTCTCCGACCTCGGCTGGCGCTCGCTCGAGCGTGTGGTCCCCTGGCCGATCGTCGTTGCCGTGGCCGTCGTGATCGTGGTGCTCTCGAGCGTGCTGCTCTCGAGCGTGCTCGCCCGGACCCCGCTCGCCGTCGCGCTCACCGGGCGAAGGCGTGAGCGCTGGTCGACCTGGCTCCCGCGAGGCCTGTGGCGCTCCGAGGAGGGCGGTCCGGCGCCCGCCGGCAGCGCGCGCGCGACGGCCGCTGCGACCGCGTCGGCGATCACGCGGTAGCCGGAAGGGGTGGGGTGGATGTTGTGGTAGGTGCACATCCAGGTGGTCGTGCAGGCCTTGGAGACCGCGTCCGGCCCGACGTGCGCGCCTTTGGGCTCGGAAACTCGCGCGACGACTGCGCCGGCCGCGTGGTAGGCGGACTCGAGGACGTGGTTCATCCGGTCGAAGACCCCGACCGTCGCCCGGGCGAAGCCCACCGCGCCGAAGCGCGCGTCCGCGACGTAAGGGTCGGCATGCTCGAGGCCGACGACGAGGAGGCCGGGCCCGCCGGCTGCGCGGAGCTCCGCGAGGATCGTCGGGAGGGCCTTCGAGATGCGATCCAGCGCGCTGGCGACGCAGGCCTCGTCGACGGTGTGCCGGACGAGGCACGGCCAGACGTCGTTGAAGCCGAGGTCGACGGTGACGAGGGCGACGCGGCGGGGGTGGGCGCGGATGACGCGCGCCGCGGCGGCGACCTCGGACCCGGCCTCGTACCGGCAACCCCCGGCGCCGTCGAGCGCGCCCTGCGCGGTGATGCCCGGGCAGCCGAGGTCGACGAGCCGGAGCCCCGGCCAGCGGGCCTGTTCCATCGTGACGAGATCGTCGGCGTAGCCCTGGTCCGTGCGCACCCCGTGGCGGTCCCAGGGCACCGGTTGGACCCCTACCGACTCGGACGCGCCGATCGCGATGTAGTAGTAGGGACCGGACCGCCTGAGCGCACGAGCCTCCGGGCCCGACGTGCTCGCGGCGCCCGAGGTGCTCGCGGCGAGGAGCGCCACCGCCACGACCGAGATGCCGGCCGCGACCAGGACGGTCGCCGCGACCGAGAGGGCCGCACCGGCAGCCCCGACTGCCTGGATCGCCGCCGCACGCAGCCCCCGGAGGGCGTGCGCGCCGTTGCGCACGGGAGCCGGATCCGGAGCGCGCGGTCGCACCGACGGGACCGTACAGGGCGTGCCCGGCGCAGGCGTTACGGGATCGTCGCGCT
>JAJYMP010000266.1 GCA_021786915.1 Chloroflexota bacterium | reverse complement strand
GGCGGGCGACGTACTCGCGCAGGGCCGCGCTGTACACCTCGCTGCGCGACCGGCGGGAGCGCTTCGCGAGGCGGTCCGCCTGGGCGAACAGGTCGTCGGGCACCGAGACGGCGGTCTTCATACCGCGAGTATAACCGTCCGCCTCGTGGGCAACAAGGGGAACGGCCTGGCGCGCCCTTCCCGGCCGTGGCGGCCGTTCTCGATCTCGGCGTCCCGGTCGCGGCGGCGGCAGGCCAGCTTGTGCTACGGGCTGCCTACAGCCCGGTGCACTGCCCGACCTCGGGGCCGGTCACGGAGTTCGGCTGGCCGTCGTTGTGCGGCAACGGCGAATTCCCGAAGCAGACGAGGGCTCCTTCGATCGAGTTGTCGATGACCTCGTTCGAGTCGGGATCTGCTTCGACGTTGCCCGTGAGGATCACGCTTCGCGCGACCTCGTTCCTGGCTATGCCGAACCAGCAGGTCCGCATCCCGGAGACCGCGAGGGTCCCGTCGATCGCGTTCCCCTCGAATGTGCTGTAGGCCGGCGCCTCGCCGCCGAGGATGAGTGGTGCGCACGTGACGCCGCCTCCGCCGCCGGCAATCGTGACGCTCCCGTGGATCGTGTTCCCGTGCATGATGACCGCCAGTGCCCCGGCGGCGACCACGTCTCCGCTGATCACGTAGCTCGTGTCGGGACCGCAGAGCTCGGTGAGTGAGGGCGCGCAGCCGAACATGAATACCGCCCCCCTCCCGACGCGCACGCCACCCGAGATTGTGACCGTCGCGTGCGAGGTCGTCGCGATCAGCGTCGCACCCGGAGCGACGGTGAGGCCGGAGAGCACCGTCAGGGATCCGCCCACGACGACGCATGCCCCATCGATCGAGAGCGTGCGATAGACGCCGGGCGCGACCGGCCCACCGGAACAGGTCGTCGTACCGGATGCCTCCACTGGTCCCGCGACGTTTGCCGGCGACGCAAGGAGCGCCAGGGCCGCGGCGAGCGCCAAGGCGCGGAGCAGACGGAATCGAATACCCATCAGAAACCTCCCGTTCTTCAGTAAGCTGCCTGGTTAGGGTGCTGTTCAGCCCTCGGGCGCCACGCGAGCGGCAGCCAGGGTCTCAGGTGGATGGTCGAGGGCCGCCCAAGGAGCGGGTTCCTCAGGATCCGAGGGCGATCCGCTCGATCATCCCCGCGCCTGGGGGGCCCGCCGTAGCCGAAGGCCGAGACGTACAGGTCCCCGTCGGGCCCGAAGGCCATCCCGGTCGGCAGCAGCAGGCCCGACGCGATCGTCGTCCACGATCCGTTCCCGTTGAGCCGCACGACGGTGCCGGTGAGGGGCGTCGGGAAGCAGGGCGCCGCGCAGGTCGTGTTCTCGAGCGCGTAGAGCCGGCCCTCATGGTCGAACGCGACGCCGAGGACCGCCTGCAGGCCCGTCGCCCAGGTCTTGAGCTGCCCGCTCGGGGTCAGCTTCAGGATCTTCGCGTCAGATGGTGTGATCGGGAACACATCGAGGTTGCCGACGAAGAGGTTGCCGTGGTAGGCGATCGCGGTCGGCACGATGTGGCCCTGGCTCGCCGAGATGTCGGCGACCCGCGAGATCGCGCCGCCATGGCTGACCCGGTCGACCTCGCCGTGGTTCGGCTCGGCCGCGTAGAGGGCGCCGCGCACGGCGACCATGCTGTACCAGGTGCCGTCAGGCTCGAAGTCGTCCGCGTTGGGGTGCGCGACCGGGTGCGCCATGACGAAGGCGCTGAGGTTCGCGATCGGCGTCACGCTGCCGTCGGCGTTGACCCGGAAGACGCTGTTGAACGTCCCCGCCAGGCCGTGGGAGCAGCCGGCGCCAGCCTCGAGGCCGTAGAGCGTCGAGCCGATGAACGCGACGTCCGCGACACCGCTCACCAGGCCGCCCTGCGAGGCGCTGATCTGGCTCGACGGCAGGCCGCCGACGACCGTCGTCCGGACCCCGGACGGGCTGACCTTCGAGATCCGGGCGGTGAAGCCGCCGCTGTACGGGCCGACCGGCGCGGGAACCTGCTGGCACTCGGCCGGGGTCGTCGTCGAGCCGCCGGTCCCGCCCTCGGCGACGTAGAGGCTGCCATCGGGCCCGAAGGTCAGGCCGCGAGGGTTGTCGAGCCCGGTCGCGAAGATCGTCACGGCCGGACCGGCCGACGCCAGCGCGGGTGGCATCAGGAGCAGCAGCAAACTGACCGTGGCGGTGGCGGCGAGGAGGCGGCGGAGCATGGGGGCACCTCCAAAGGCCTGGCTGCGCCTGGGACGCACTCCCCCGATGGGCGCCGTTGCGGCGCACATCCCACGGGTCGGGCTCGCCAGTGGCTCGGCGCGGTTCGGGCGGCCGATGGGGGGACCGCGCGTCAACGCCTCCCGTCGAAGGCGATGAGCTTCTGCCGACTCGATCAGGACGTTACCATGCCATAGGGCCCCTTCGGAGGGGCCCCCGCCCACTCGTCGTGCAACTCGTCCAAGGGCAACCGGAGCGGATCGCCTCGAGCGCTGCCGAGGGCCACGGTCTCGCCCAGATGGCTGGCCGGGTAGCTTTTCCTGTGGAAGCCCCCGCCGGGGCGTCCCGGCGACTGACGACGACGCCCAGCGCCGTGGAGAGATCGAGCGCCGGAAGCGGGATCTTCAGGATCGGCTGTTCGACCTCGACCCGGCCGAAGTCCTGGCAGAGCGGGCGGAGATCGAGCGGCTTGAGCATGCCCCTGCTGAGCCGGCAGGCGAGGCCCTGTTCACGTTCCCGGCCGTGCTCTGGTCAGACGACCCCGCCGCAGTCAACACGCAGCTTCGCGCCCTGTGGGAGTGCGTCGAGCTAGGGCCGGACATGATGCCCGTGCGGGCCGTCTGGCGACACCCGGAGACGCGCTCCGATGCCCCTGTCGCGCTGGCCGTCGAGCGTGGATCCCGCTGGGAGGCGTTCAGGGACGCCATTCGTTGAAATTCCGCCAAGACGTTTGTTCAGAAACGGCCCTCCTGAACCCCTAGAGGTGGAGGGGAGGCGCCTGCATTGCCTCCTCTCCGCAATCTAGTTCCTCCGATGCAGGGGGATGGAGCTGATCATGGGGCGAAAGGCTAGGGACTGGACGGGCGCGGTCATCGGCGGATGGCGCGTCCTTTCCCGCGTTTCCGCGGGCTCGGGCAATGCGTCGTGGCTGCTGGAGTGCGCAGGCGGCCTCCATCGGAGGACCGTCCGGAGCGACCACTTCAACCGCGACATGCGGCCCTGCCGCGAGTGCGGATCGCCGCCGGGTGGCTACTGGTCCGCCGTGCAGAGCCACCGCGGGGTGAAGCGACAGGCAACCGCTGTCCGCGACGCCGCGGGTCGCTACACGGCCGCCCCAATCAACCCGCTGGCTGGGCATATCAACCCGCTTCGTCCAGCCACCACTCTAAGTACCGGGGGAGAAGTGATTCTCAGACAAGAGGCCACTCTTAAGTCTGGTGGCTGGGGAAACCGGGTTGATTGGGCGCAATCACCCCAACCGTCCCGAAGCGCATCCGCAGCCACGAACGGATCGGACACCGTCGACACGGCGACCCCAGACCATCACCGAGCGGTTGCCCCTCCTGTCGTCACGGCCATCTGGAAGACGTCATGGTCCTACCCTGAGTACCAGGCCGTTGAGTCGCGCGCCTCCGCGACGGGATGGGTGGGATACCGCATCTGGGACGGGCTTCGCGAGGCGTGGTCCAGGCGCTTCCCCTATGCCCCGACGGCGGCACAGCGGGCCATCCTCGCCGACATCGTCCGGGACTGGCCGGAGACGGCCGCCTCGTGGGTCGACGGGGCGCGCAGGGGCGCCAGCGCCCGAGAGGTCGTCGATGCCGTCATGGCCGGACGTGACGGGATGCGGGCGATGGCTCGCGAAGCGGCCCGTGCCGAGGATGCGGATCGCCCGTCACGAGACGGTCGGCCGTGCTGCCCAAGATGCGCCGCAGATGGCTACTGCTCGGCGTGCGGATGCGGCTGCGATCGGGGCATCCTCGAGAGTTGAAGTCGGGCCACTTCTGGAACAGATAGGGCCACAGCAGGCCGCGCGTCTCGCCCAGACGAGACCCCCTGCGAAGACCGCCCACAACCCCAGCCGCCGGCCGGTGTCTTCCTTCCAGCACCGGTCGGCGTCCTGGGCGACCTACCTCGGAAGGGCTCCCCGAATGGACGTGTCGGAGGTCAGGCGCTGCCCCAAGTGCGGCGTCGCGAAGGATCGCGACGACTTCCCCAAGGACCGATCCCGCCCGTCCGGGCGATACCCGTACTGCCGCGCCTGTAGCGCCAAGCGCACGGCTGCGAGGGCAGAGAACGTGATCGACATCCCCGAGACCCTCACGGCCGCACAACTGGCTTCCTGGATCGACACGAGGGCCGCCTACTCAGAGACGTCCGACTCGTGGCACTGGGCCTACACAGGGCCGCGCAGGGCGTCCCACGGGCGTCGCGCCCAACTCGTCGTCGCGGAGGCCATCGGCAGCCCGCTCCCGGCAGGAGCCAGGTTCTGGTGCGAGGGCGAATACCCGGGCTGCGTGAACCCGGACCATGCCGAGGGCATGGGCGCCATGCCGCACCTCAGCGCCAGCGAGCTCGCGGCCCACGGTCTGGTGGGCATCGACCATGACGGGGCCGTCCCCGGGCGGCAGGTCGAGCAGCTCCGGGCCCTCCGCGCCGACCCACGTCCGCCCCTGCGCCGGGCCGCCCGACGCCCTGTACTGCTCGGCCCCGCCGCCCGCTCCGTGCGGGCTGAGCGCCCGCGCGAGGATGCGCGCGTGGTTGATGGCCTCCGTGATCCGGTCGTCGAGCGCGCCCATCGCGGCCACGTCCGGGGCGATGCCGTCCTTGCGCAGCACCCGCATGGCGTTGGTGATGTCGGACACGGACGCGCCGTCGAGCGTCCCGAGCTTGGCCACGGCCCGGTCGAGCGCCTCGTTGTTGTCGAGGAGCTGCGAGCGGAGGCCCTGGAGCTCGGCCTGCTGCTCCGGCGTCCGGTGGCGCATAGCCCTATGGCAGGTGGCGGTGGGCGGGTCGACCCGATCAGGAAGCGGCAGGCCGCGAGTGCACCGCGTGCGGCGACCAAGCCTCGACGACCGCGACACCATCCTCGACCGGAGCTGCAGCGACCTGAGCGCCTGGTTGGCGGCGGCATCGCCGATGACCTCGACAATCGCGGCCTTGCGGCGTGGCCCGTGGATTGGCCCACGCGCTCGACTCCGTCGGCGACGCCCTCCAGGCTCGGCGAGGCGGAGCGCGAGCACCTCTTCGACCTGATCCGCGCCTCGGACCGGGCCCTCTGCGGTCTCGTCCGGCTGCTCTCGATGCGCAGCGAGGACTTCCGGGTGCTGTGGGCGAGCAACGACGCATAGGAAGAGCCGGACCGCGGCTTCGACGTGCCCGTTGGAGGTCGCAAGGGTCGGGGCGAGAGGAGTGGCGACGACCGCGGGAATCCGCCCAATTTCGATTGGCCCCGGGAGCGACGCCGCTGGCGATGACGACTCCTGACCCGTCGAGTCCGCCCCTTGGGACCGTCGCAAGCCGAGCCGAGCTACAAGGGTGGTGTATATGTCGTTGATAGATGTATACTCCCGCCATGAGGCGACTGCAGATCTACATCGAGGAGGAGCTGGACGACGCGCTGGCATCCCGGGCGCGCCGCGGGCACACGTCCAAGGCGGCCCTCATCCGCGACGCCGTCCGGCGCTCGATCGGCGAGCCGGAACCCGCGGTCGATCCGTTCCGCGACTGGATCGGCGGCGGCGACGCCGCGCCGGCGCCCGTCGACGACGTCGTGTACGGCCCGTGAGGTTCGTCGACACCTCCTACTGGGTGGCGCTCCGGCTCCGGCGCGACGCCAACCACGCGGCCGCGGTCCGCCTGTGGTCGCCCGGGCAGGCGCTCCTGACCACGAACCACGTGGTCGGCGAGACGTGGACGTTCCTGCGCCGCCGCGACGGGCACCCGTCCGCGGTCGAGTTCCTCGACGCGGTCGAGTCCGCGGACTGGCTGACGGTCGTGCACGTCGAGGAGGCGGTCGAGCGCGAGGCGAGGGCCTGGCTCCGGCGCCGCGACGAGCGGGTCTACTCGTTCGCCGACGCGACGAGCTTCGCGGTGATGCGGCGGGAGCGCATCGGGGAGGCGCTGGCATTCGACGGCGACTTCAGCGCCGCGGGCTTCGTCGAGGTCCGGCCCCAGCCCTGAACCGGCGTCCCGAACTGATCGGCGGACGTCGCACGCCCAACCCCGCGCCCCGGCACGGCATTGGCCCTCGGTGACCGCGTCCGCTCTACGGCCGAGGCTGGCAGGAAGCGACACCAGCGCAGAATCGTGGACAGTGCGGTGCGTTGGTCGGGGCGAGAGGAGTCAAGCCTCCAGCACCGACCTCTTTGTCCCGGGGAAGTGGCCCGTGCGATGCCGCGTGATCGGGTCGGCGCCAGTTGTGATCCCCAGAGACGTTACTGACAGCGTCGAGGGGTGACCGCCCGCCGAGCGCGACGTGCGAGCAGCGGACAGTCCTGGAGGCGATGCGCGCCAGGGATCCGGACGGGGCCCGACGAGCGATGCACGCTCATCTCCCAGGCGAGACCGAGGTCTGGGAGAGAGCATGACGCCAGCGGCTGCCCGCGTCAGAACGGCCGCGGCAGCCGTGCCGACGATCCCGCCGCCGATCACGATGACCCAGGCTCACTTGCCTGATCGGGTTGCCATGACCGCCCGGCCGCGGGCGCGCATGCGATCGTGGACGCCGTTCATCCACGGGATATCGCGGGGCAGATAGCGCTTCGGCACCTTGGCGACCATCGTGTAGTTCGGGTCCACGACGTTCGCCACGCGCGAGGTGGAGATCTGCGAGACGAGCTGATACGTGTCCCAGACCGAGAGCCCGGTGCTGCTCGCGATCCAGCGAACGAGCTGCGTGTGGGCGATTCGGAATGCGTCCTCGAGGGGTCGATACGACCCCGCAACCATGAGCGAGTCGTCGTCCTCGAAGCGCGGCCACTCGCAGTAGACGCCCTTGATGAGCTCCACGGTGAGCACCGTGTTCATCGCTCCCTCGACGGCCGCCCCGCAGACCTCGCCCTCGCCCATCCGGTAATGCCCGTCGCCCAGCGAGAACAGCGCACCGGGGACGTTGACCCCGAGGTAGACGGTGGTCCCCGCCGTCACCTCCGGGCTGTCCATGTTGCCCCCGAAGGCCTCCGGCACCAGGACGTTGCGCACTTCGTGCGCCGCCGGTGCCACGCCGATCGTGCCGTGGAAGGGCTGGAGGGGGAGCCGGACTTCGTAGTCGGAGTCGAGGGCGTCGAAGGTGAGCTCGCCGGCCGCCGCATCCACCCGGTACAGCCAGACCTTCTCGGGGAGCGGCTCCTGGAGCCCGGCCGTGAGGCGGGTCCCGGTGAGCGAACCGAAGAACAGGACGTGCGCGCTGACCGCCCAGTCGCGAGCCGGCCGGACGTCGATCAGGTGAACGGCGATCGTGTCTCCGGGCTCCGCACCCTCGACGTAGAACGGGCCCGTCTGTGGATTGATGAACGGGTATTCGATCGACTTGCTGGGCAGGTCCGCCGTGCTCCGGATCCGGCCGTCGAAGCAGTCCTCCACGTAGACGTCGAGGACCTCTCCGGGCCGCACCCGCCGGATGGGGTCGTAGCCGCCGAACGTCCAGGCGTAGGTCTTCGGATCCTGGACAAATCGAGTGACGAGGGGCTGCGACAGGTCGGTCACAGGGCTCTCCAGCTGCGCAGGAACTCGAGCGTGCGGCCGATCGGCAGGGCATGGAGCACATGTCCACCCCGGCCGCGGGTGGTGGTCGCCTGGAAGAGGGCGTTCAGCGCCGCTTCCTCGGTCGCCTCGGCGACGGCTTCGAACAGCCGGTCGATCGGCGAGCCCTGGGTCCAGAACTGACCCTCGGCCAGGACCTCGACCGGGTGCCCCAGCCGAGGTGTCTCGCGGGGGATGATGTTCGCAGTCGAGAAGGCGATGAAGATCTCGCCGGACCCGTCGTTGCCCACAGAGCCGGTCCGCGCCAGCCCGACGTCCACCCGTCGCGCCAGCCGTCGAAGCTGGCGCGGATGGAGCGGCGCGTCCGTCGCGACGACCGCGATGCACGATCCCTCGCTGTGGTACTCGGGCATCAGGTCGCCGATCAGCCGTCCGACCGGCACCCCGAGGATCTGGAGCTGATGGCGATTGGCGTAGTTCGTGTTCAGCAGGACGCCCACCGTGAAGCGCTCGCCTTTGAGCTCCAGAACCCGTGACGAGGTCCCGATCCCACCCTTGAAGTCGAACTGCTGGGTGCCCGTCGCGGAGCCCACCGAGCCCTCCGGCACGGGATCGCCCGAGGCGGCATCCAGAGCGGCGAAGACGTCCTCCCGGGCAAGGCCGAACGCCCGGTTGTCGTTGAGGAAGCCGTCATCGCATTCGGCGACGACCGGGATGACCACGTCAAGATCGCCGACGTCGGGGTCCCGGGCGGCCATGTACCGGCTGACCGCGTCGTAGGCCAGGCCGATATGGGTCGTGTCCGTGATGACGATCGGCGACCCGATCATGCCCCACTCATCGATGACGATGTTGCTGGTCACCTCGCCGTAGCCGTTGAACACGGAGATGGCGCCGTAGACCCGCTCGCGGAACAGGTCTCCACCGTGGGGCCAGATCGCGGTCACCCCGCTTCGGATGACGGGTTCGCCGCTTCCCGGTTCGCCGCGAACCACGGTCTGGTGGCCGACGCGAACGCCGGCCACGTCCGTGATGCCGTTGTGCGGGCCGAGCTCGAGCTGACCGACGGTCAGCCCGAACTCACGGATGCGGCCCCGCTTCTCGGGGATGTCCCTGCTCATCGCCGTCCCCGCTCAGCCGTTGAGCTCGGCGTTCAGGCGCGCCAGCTCGGTCGCGGGATCGGTGTTCATGTTCCAGTAGCGATCCTTCCGGGGCTCGAGGAACAGGAAGAAGTAGAGCAGCCCCGCGACGATGATCGCGCCGACGATGAGGAGGTCGAAGGTCTTCTGCTGGGTGATGGCGACGCCCGTCCCGACGAGGGCGATGAGCGGCGGCACCGGCCAGAACGGCATGCGGAACGGCCGCGGCAGATGGTTCTGGCGCAGACGGCTGACGAACGCGGAGAGCGCGATCAGCGCATACAGGACGATCAGCAGGACGGCGGTGAACGTGACGACGGTCACGAGATTCGACTGGACGCACAGGACCGTCGCGAGGCCCCCGACGAGGAGAGTTGCCACCCACGGCGAGCCGAGGCGCGGATGGACCTGGGCGATCGTGTCGCTGATGCCCGCCGGCCAGGCCCGGTCACGACCACTCGACCAGACGATCCTCGAGAACTGAAGCGTGATCGCCAGCGACGCGTTGAAGATCGCGATGATCGCGCCGTACGTGATGATGTTGACGAAGGTGTCCCCGAACGCCGAACGGGCGACGTCGGTGAGCGGCGTCGGAGAGCTCAGGAACGCCTTGAGATCGGGGGCTCCGAACACGACCCCGATGAAGGGGATGAGCTCGAAGGCGATGCCGATGAGGGCCGCCACGACGACGGCCTGCCCGACGTGGGCGGCCGACCCCTCGGTCTCCTCGGAGAAGTTGATCGCGCTGTCATAGCCGTTCACCGAGAACATGGCGGTGGCGACAGCCGTGAAGACCAGTGCGACGCCCACGGCACTGCCGTCCGCCATGACCGGGCTCGTGAATACCGACAGGGGCTGGTGGATGTGCGTGTACCCGGCCACCGCCAGGACCGTGACGACGATCAGCTCCAGGAGGAGGAACACGGCCGTCAGGACCGCGTTGAAGTTGATCCGCAACAGGGCGATGAGCGTCACTGCGACCATCACCGCGCCGGCGGCGAGATTCGACGGAATGTCCGGATTGAGGGATTGGACATAGACGCCGATGCCGATCGCCACGCTCGCCGGCAGGAAGATCGCCTGGCCGATGTAGTCGAGCAGCGCAAGGAAACCGATCGGCCGGCCGAGCACGCGCGTGACGATCGAGTAGAGCCCGCCGGCCACCGGGTACATCGAGCCGAGCTCGCCCATGCACAGGGCGACGCTGACCGCGATGAAACAGCCGAGGACGTAGGCCCACAGCGAGCCGGAGCCTGCCGTGGCGATGACGACCGGCCCGATGACGAGGAGCGAGGCCGTGGGCGTGATGTCCGAGACGACAAGCGCGACCGTACCCAGCACGCTGACGGCACGGTGGAGTTCCTGCTTGTAGCCGAGGGCCCCGAGGATCTGTTCGCCTTCGACCGCGTCCTGGGGGGACGCCCTGTCCGGTCCCTGCGTCGACACCGCTACCCTCCTCGTCTCCGCCTAAATAGCTCACTCGGAGCACTATGAGGCGTGACTATAGGTGTCCCGACACGCGGGCACAAGGCCCGTTTCCAGATCGCCAGGAGGCGATCCGCGTGCGACCATTCAACCCGGCCGACCGATGTCGCGGCCGGATCTGGCACGAGGCTGGAACCATTGGCGAGAATGAGCGACGTGACGCACAGCGTGTCGAACCGCCGGCTCGTGTCTCCCTGCCTGCTGCGCGATCACTCCAATCGCAGGGCGTTGGCGTCCCGGTGACGAGGGGGGGAACCGGGTTGGCCGACGAGATGCCGAAGCTCCAGAGTCCCGGGCGGGCTCCCGAGGACCGGCTCGAGGCAGTCGCTTCGGGCACGCATACCGGCATCCTCGAGGACACAGCCGTCCGCATCGGGCTGGCCGTGGATCTTGGGCTCCTCGCGCCCAACGAGCGGCTGCCACGGGAGGACGAGCTCGCGTCCACCTTCGGTGTTTCCGCGATGACGGTGCGCCGCGCGCTCAAGTTCCTGGCGGATCAAGGCGTGGTGACCAGGCGTCGCGGACGGCACGGCGGGACCTTCGTGGTGGCAGCACCCTCCCGGCCGATCCTCAGCGAGTTCGCAGCCTATCGGACAGCGAGCGGCGATGTCTTCGATCTCATCGACTACCGGCTCGTGCTCGAGTGCGGTACCGCGCACCTCGCCGCCAGCCGGGCGACTGCGGCTGACATCGCGCGGCTGCGTGAGCTCGTGCGGGCCATGGACGAGGCCGAGTCCTGGGTCGGCTTCCGGGCGATCGACCCGAGGTTCCACCTCGACGTGGCGGCCATTGCCGGATCATCCGGTGCGACCCGCGCGCTCGCCGAAACGCTGGCCCGACTCTTCCGCTTCTACGTCCCCTACCCGATCTCCTACCTCCGTGCGTCGAACCGCGAGCACGAGGCACTCGTCGATGCGATCGCGGCGCACGATGGCGCCGGAGCGGTCGCGGTCACCGAGCGCCACATCGCAGAACTCCACGGGACGGTCTTCGTCAGCCCGTCTCAGAGGCGGAGTTCGCCGGGGCGTGCGAGTCCGGCTTGATCGTCCCCATCGTTCGACGGGCAGCCATGCTCGCCGCGGACCTGACCAGCGCTCGACGGAAGGATGACCGTCAGCCGCCGGCGGGTCATCCTCGCGGCGGCGAGCCGGGTCATCCCGCGGGACCGCTGGGTCGCCTTTCTCGTCACTCCGGCGACCCGCCTCCGGTGCATCCCGAGCTCGTGCGGTGTAAGTGGACATACCGCAAGACCGGTCGCGCTGGCCGGCCACGGATCGATGCCGCGATCCGTGCGCTCATCCTCCGGCTCGCCCGGGAGAACCCCCGCTGGGGCTGCGTTTGGATCGAGGGCGAGTTGCGCAAGATCGGGGTCCGCGTCGGAGCGACGACGATCCCGCACCCTGCTCCGACGGTCTGCGTTCTCGTGCTCATCGGGACGCTCCGGCCCTGCGCTGAGCGCCACAGCCGCGGGCGCCCACATCGCGCCCTCGACCTCGCCTCGCCGCTGGCCGAAAGCCTGGGTCCCGGTCCCGGTCAGCACGCGCACTGTTCGCCGCCGGGATCTCCTCGGCGAGCTGATCCACCAGTACCACGGTGCCGCCGCATGATCGGATCGGGGATTCCGACCCCCACGCGCTCGGATGGCTGTCAAAGAGCCGGCGGGCACGGCTGGGGCACCCAGACCTCATCGGCCGCGGGTTCTGCGGGCGATGAGGTCAGTCTGGTCGGGGCGAGAGGAGTCAAGACGACGATTTCGATTGCCCCGCGTGAGCGCTTGCCTCGGGCCGGAGCGGCTGCTAGTCTTTACTCATGAAGCGACAAGTAAAGGAACCACGTCGTCGCGGGTACACGCGAGTGAGCGCGAAGCACCAGGTCACCCTGCCCATTGATGCTCTCCGCCGAGCCGGCATCCAGACGGGTGACCGCCTGCGGACGGAGGTGCGTGGGCCGGGCGAAGTCATCCTGGTCCGGGACGTGGACCCGATCGAACAGTTCCGTGGCGCGCTGCCCGACGTCTACCCGGCGGGTGGACTCGACGAGCTCCGACGCGAGTGGGACTGACCGTCCTCGACGCGGGGGTCATAATCGCGATCCTTGACCCGTCGGACATCCACCACGAAACAGCCGCTCACGCCCTCACCGTCGCCCGACAGCGCGGCGACACATTGGTGCTCCCGGCGTCCGCCTTTGCCGAGTGTCTCGTGTCCCCGTATCGGCGTGGTCCCGAAGCCGTCGCCCTTGTCAACTCGTTCGTTGACGCCCTGCCGGCACGCATCGAGCCCGCGTCCCGTGCGATCGCGAGCGCGGCCGCGGAGCTGCGGGCTCGCCACGCCGGCCGACTTCGCCTCCCGGACGCCCTCGTCGTGGC
The DNA here is from genome assembly GCA_021786915.1 of Chloroflexota bacterium. The sequence continues at coordinate 7,627 of JAJYMP010000266.1, read as the reverse complement.
CACGGCCGTCGTGATTGGCGCCGATCGGGTGATCACGACGGATTCGGGCTGGCCGGGGCTTCCGGTCTCGGTCGACGTCCTCGCTGCCGTCGGATAGCCCGCCCGGATCTCCGGTCAGGCTCGACAGGAGAGACGCGGGTATGGTCGGAGCGAGGAGGAATTGACCCCCGCTGAAACCTCATCGCCTGAAACCAGATCGTCGGTCGCAGGAGAGGCGATCGCTGTCAGCTATCCTCAGAGGGAGAACCCGGGCTACCCACGCCGGACGGCCGTCCCGCTACTCGTGCGCCTTCCGGAACCAGAAGCGATTTCATCACGCACCGTCGGAGAATGGTCGTCGCGCGCTCCACCGCATCACGAGTCGTCGTCCCTTGCTGCGGAGCGCCTCGAGACCCTCGTGCACGAGCAACACGCTGATGCCCCAGCGCGGCCGCCGGATCCGCCCACCACCAGCCGAGCGCGGCGTTGAGCACGAGCCCGGCGAGCGTGATCAGGGAGAGGTACCAGCAGGCGAAGGTCTGCTGGGCATCGGCGACCAGCGCCACGGCTGCCGAGGGCCTCACCGGTCAGGCGCTTCTGGCGGGCGAGCCAGGGCATCGCCGCGATCGAGAGCGCCGTGAGCCCTTCACGCCGCCCTCCCGGCTACCCGGTCACATCCGCCGTGATGCGTGTACCACCCCGCCGACCTGGCACGATCGAGAGGGTCGCTCGGGCGAGTCGAGCCCGTTCCTGCATCCCGATCAGGCCGAGCTTGCCTGCCGCGCGCAGTTCGGAAGCGGGCACCTGGGCTGGGATCCCCTTGCCGTCGTCGATGACGGTGAGCCGCACCTTGTCCGGCCAGAAACGGAGCCGGACGACGGCATTGTTCGCTTCCGCGTGGCGATCAATGTTGCTCAGAGCTTCCTGGGCGATGCGCAGGAGCGCGAGCTCCTGATCCGATGAGAGGCGGCGCTCCGACCCAATCGACTGGAACCGGGCCGTGGTCCCCGTGCGCTGGCCGAACATGTCGACCTGCGCTGCCAGCGCGGTCTTGAGGCCGAGGTCGTCCAGCACGGACGGCCGCAGGTCGCGACTGAAGCGGCGCAGCTCGTCGGCGATCGAGCGCGTGGTCCGCTGCGCTTCCTGGATCGTCGCCTGTGCAGCGCCATCGGCATCGCTGATCGAATCAAGCTTGCGCCAGAGGATCACCAGCGACTGGATCGGCCCATCGTGGAGCTCCCGTGCGATCCGGCCCCGCTCCGCCTCGCGCCCGGCCACGACCTGGCGCGCGTAGTCCTCGAGCTCCTGCTGGCGCACGTGCCGAAGCGTGACATCGCGCAGCATCACCTGGAGCCTGGTCGCGCCGATCTGATCGACGTAGGGGATGACGATCGGTTCGATCCAGATGGGCTCGGACTGGCCCGCCACGTTGAGCGGGCGAACGTCTTGGATGCCGACAATCTCCGACTCCAGGATGTCCGCGCCGACGAGCGAGGCCAATCGCTGGCCATGCAGCGCAGCCGACGGCGCCCCGAATATCCGGGCGGCCGCCAGATTGGCCTCCTCGATGACGCCGTCGCTGTTGCCCAGCAGGATCGGTTCGGCGACGTGGTCGAAGACGCCTCGGAACTTCTCCTCGGAGACCCGTTGTGCCTGCTCTCGGCTCTCCGCCTCGTGGCGCGCGCGCTTCTCCTCATCCACCCGGCGGCCGACGAAGAATGCCAAGGCCACCACGATCATGATCTCCCACTCCTCGGACAGACGCTCGCGCGACCCGATCTGGAGCCAGACGAGGTTGGGCACGGTCAGGAACGCGCCCCACAATGCCGTCGGGACGGATCCACGCAATCCGAAGTTCAGGGCCGCATACACCACCGGGACCAGGAACAGCGTGGACGGGATCGGCGTGATGAAGTTGTCCGACAGCCCGAACCACCTGAGATCGAGCAGCGAGTGCCCCCCGGCGATCGCCACGACCAGCAGTTGTACCAGCCAGAACTCGCGACGGGCGACCGGGGGGGCCCACAACCCCACAACCCAGGCAAGTTGATGACGCACGCGTTGACCGACGTCGGATCCGCTCATCGGATCAGCCGATCACGGTCGGGCGGTGAGACTTCGGCGGGCTCGCTGATCACCAACGCGCGTCGCTCACGTCGACGGGGGTTCCTGCTCGAGGTTGATCCAGCCGCGGGATGCGGCATGGGCGATCGCCTCGCCCCGCGTCGAAACCCCCAGCTTGCTGTAGATGCGGGTGAAGTCCGCCTCCACGGTCCGGGGACTGACCGAGAGGCTGGACGCGATTTCGCGCGTCCGCCGGCCACGAGCAGCCAAGCGGAGGACATCGACCTCACGGCCCGTCAGGCGCTCCTTGCGCAGGCCCTGGGTCCATCGCGAAGCCAGCTCATGGGCAGGCGCCTCGTGCAGTACGACCTCGCCGCGCGCAACGGCGAGGATTGCCTCCACGACCTCGCTCGAATGCGCGGTCTTCAGCAGGTACCCGCTGGCACCGGCCTGGACCGCCGCAGCGACGTAGTCGCCGTCGTCGTAGGCGCTCAGGATGAGCACCCGGCTTGACGGGACCCGGGCGAGAATCCGCCGCGTCACCTCGATGCCATTGAGCACCGGCAGGCTCAGGTCAAGCAGGACAACGTCCGGCCTCAGGCGGACTGCGAGGGCAACCGCCTCGGCACCATCTGACGCCTCGCCCACGACAGAGATGCTCGGCTCCCGCTCGAGGATCTCCCGGGTGCCCTCACGGACCACCGCGTGATCATCCGCGAGGAGCACCCGCAATCGGTGTCCTTCGAAACCCATCATCCCCGACGCAATGTAGCACCGCAGCCCTCTCATGCTGCAGAGCCTCCGATCCCGGATGCCGGAGGTCAACTGCTGCGACGGTGTGTCTGCGGGAGTCCGCATCACTTCTGCGGTGACCCGCACGCAATCGTCGGGGTTTTGCGATGACACGGCCCCGGAAGGAGGTGACAGTGATCTCGGCCCTCAGCGTTCCCATGGGGGGCGCGCATCCCGTGCTGCGCACAGCCTGCCTACCCAGGCAGCGGATCGACATCAGCGATAGACGCAACGGAGGAAATGATGGGACGGTTTCCGTCACGCAAGAAGCTTGCCGCCCTGGTGGTGACCGCGTCCCTGGTCGTGGTCGTTGGCGCATGCTCGTCCACGAACGCGCCCGCTGCGGCCACGCCCGCTGCGGCCACGCCCGCTGCGGCCACGCCCGCTGCGGCCACGGCCGCGCCGGCCCTGACCGGGGCCGCTGCCGGGCAGGTCCTCTACGAGCAGTCCTGCGCCTCCTGTCACGGCGTCGCCGGCGTCGGCTCGAAGTTCACGATGGACAACAACACCATCGAGGTCCCCGCGATCACGTTCGCCGATCTGTCGGGGACATACGGAGACAAGCTCGACACCCTGGTGCCGGACTCGATCACGAAGGGGCTCGACGAGACGGGCCAGGCGCTCAACCGGATGATGCCGCGCTGGACGATCTTCAGCGACCAGCAGGTAAGCGACCTCGTCGCCTATCTCAAGAGCCTCAAGTAGAGCGTGCCCCCGCCCGCGACGACCATGGACCCTTCGACAGACACGGGCTCACCGGCCGCCGGCAGCCGCGTGACCCGGCGAACCTTCGTCCTGCGGGCCCTCGCCGGTGTCGGGGCAGCGCTGGCCACGGCGATCGGGATCCCGATCGCCGGGCTCGCCGTTGCCCCGGCGATCCGATCCTCTCTGCGCTGGCCACTGCTGGCCGGAGCCGTGCCGCCGACGCCACGCACCACGGGCTGGACGTCGCTGGGCCCGGTTGACGGGTTCGAGGTCGGAGTGCCCAAGCTCCTGCCGGTCACCGTACGGGTTGAGGTCCAGGGTGCCACGGAGTCGACGCAGATCGCCATCTATGTCGTTCGACTCGACGCCGGGAGCGTCAACATCCTGGACATCCACTGCACCCACATGGGCTGCCCGGTGGGCTGGAACCAGGGCGCGAAGCGGTTTCTCTGCCCGTGCCACGGCGGCGCCTTCACGGCCGACGGCGCCCGGCAGGCGGGACCCCCGCCCCGGCCGCTGGATCGCTACCAGGCCCTGGTCGCCAACCAAGAGGTCTGGATGGGCCCGCTGGTCGAGCCGGCCTGAGCGATGCGCATCTACGACCGGATCGACGAGCGTCTCGGCGTCAAGTCGCTCGTTCGCGGCTTCCTTGACCGTCCCATCCCGGCCAACGTCGGCTGGCTCAACACGCTTGGCTCGGCGACCCTGTTCCTGATCGTCGTGCAGATCGCGACCGGGATCGCTCTGGCCCTCTTCTACGTGCCGGCCGCCGACCACGCCTACCAGAGCGTCCAGCACATCGACACGCTGGCCTTCGGTGCCCTCGTCCGGGGTGTCCACCACTGGTCGGCCTCCGCACTGGTCGTCCTGATCGGCCTCCACACGCTGCGAGTCTTCTTCCACGCCGCGTACAAGTATCCGCGTGAGTTGACGTGGGTGGTGGGCGCGCTGCTGTTCCTGGTGATGCTCGCCTTCGCCTTCACGGGCTACCTGTTGCCGTGGGATCAGAAGGCATACTGGGCAACGGTGGTCGGCACGAACGTGGCGGGCTCGGCCCCGTTCGTCGGCGATCTGATGCTCGGGCTCCTGCGTGGCGGTTCGGCCATGACGACGGCGACGCTGACGCGGTTCTACGGGATCCACGTGTGGGTGTTGCCGGCCTCCCTGCTTGCCCTCGTGGCCGTGCACATGTTCATGGTGATCCGCCAGGGGATTGCCGCGCCACCGCGGCGGAAGGCGATCATCGAGGAGGTTCCCGGCGAGACGAAGCAGGCGCGCTATGCGCGTGAATACGCGGCCGAGAAGAGCGAGGGCCATCCCTTCTATCGGTCGCTGCTGAAGGACGCGGTCGTCGCGGTGGTGATCCTCCTCGTGGTTGCGGTGCTCGCCCTCGCCGTCGGAGCACCGCTCGAAGCGCGCGCCGATCCGAACGCGGTGGGCTACGTCCCCCGCCCGGAGTGGTACTTCCTGGACATGTTCCAGATGCTCTGGTACGTGTCCGGCCCGGCTGAGCCGCTGATCATCTTCCTGGCCGGGACTGTCGGGTTCCTGGTGTTCCTGCTGCTTCCGTTCCTCGACCGCGGCCGCGAGCGCCATCCGCGGCGTCGGCCGGTCGCCACGCTGGCCGGGGTCCTGGTCGTGCTGGCGGTGGGCCTGCTCACGTACCAGGGTGCGACGGCTCCGGTGGCCTCTGCGACGGGCGCCGACCTTGCGAGCGACAGCGCGCTGACCGCACCGCAGAAGGCCGGTCTCCACGTCTACCAGCTGGAGGGTTGTGCCGCGTGCCACCTGCGCGACGGTACCGGGGGAAGCGCCGGGCCGGACCTGACCCACGTCGCGGGACGACTGGGGAGCACGGAGATCCAGCACCAGATCCTGCAACCGAGAGACCAGATGCCGCCGTACACGGACATCTCGCCCGCGGACATGAAGAACCTGCTGGACTTTCTCTCCACGCTCAAGTAGGAGGGGCGCGTCGGCGCGGACGGCAGGGGCCGCATTGGGCGCCCAAGGGTGGCTTCACTGTGCCAAGAGCCGGGTTGACGACTTTCCGCACCGAAACTGCCCATTGCGAGCACTCGCCTCCCGAAGGACGACAGGCTGGGACCCCCGGGGGTGCTGGGCCCGGCGGGTGGCGGATCCCCGCCAGGGGAACAGTTCGGGAAGGACCGCCTGACAACCTGGCGTCCGTCGAGTCGGCGTCACCCAAGGAGTTTGCTCTGATGAGCAATGCGCTCGCCGTCCTTCATTCAGCCCTGGAGGAAGCCGATCGTCGGGATGTCCAGCGATGCTCGCGTAACGTGGTGGCGGACGGCTCGTACGACAACCCCGCCACGGGCCCCACGGATCGAGCCGGCATTGGGGCGTTCCATGCCGCCCTGTTCAAGGCCTTCCCGGACGTCCGCTATGCGATCGAACGGGCTCTTGGCGATGACCGACTCGCTGTTGCGGAGTGCACCGTTTCCGGCACGCACCAGGACACGTTCGCCGGGATCCCCGCCACCGGCCGGACGATCCACACCTCGGTGGCCTTCTCGATCGAGGTGAGCGAGGGGAAGGAGACGGCCTGGCGATCGCATTTCGACCCGGCCGCGATGATCCGCCAGCTCACCGCTTGAGGGGACGCGCGAATCGATCGAGAAGACTGCCCGGTCCGCGCGGAACGCGCAGGATCGCTCAGCCGCCAGGGGCGTTGAGGATGAAGTCCGTTGGGGCCGTGGGGTCAGAAAGCCCGATTCGATCATGCGGCCGCCCCGTCGTGCTCGTGGATGAGCCCACCGAGCAGGTCCCGCCGGCGGACATCGTGCGCGTCGACCGAGATCGGGATCGAAGCTCCGGCCAGCGGTGCAGCGAGGGCGAGAGCGCGATGTGGGCGCTGCCGGTTGTAGTGCTCGGCGTAGGTCCGGAGCGTCCGGTCGAGATGCCGCCGCCCCCAGATCAGCGTCCAGTCGAGGCACTCGGCCCTGATCGTCTCGATCACCCGTTCCGCGTAGGCGTTCGCGTTCGGAGCCCGGACCGGGGCGCGGATCACCCGCATCCCCTCCGAGCGGAGCACCGCGTCGAACGGGACGCTGAACTTCGCGTCCCGGTCGCGGATGAGGAACCGGACGGCCGGTGAGCGGTCATCGAGGTTCATGGTGAGGTTCCGCGCCTGCCGGGTGGACCCAGGCCGAGTCCGGGTGCGCAGTTGCGGGACTCAGATGGATCTGCCGGTTTCCGAGCTCGATGAACGCCAGGACGTAGAGAGTCCGGAGCCAGGCGGTCTCGACGGCGAGGAAGTCGCAGGCGATGATGCCCTCCGCCTGGGCCCGGAGGAACTCGGTCCAGGTCGGGCCGGTCCGCCTTGGGGCAGGCCCCGCTCGGGCCGTCCGGAGCAGAGTCCGGATCATCGTCGCTGCCACGCGGATCCCGAGCTTCCGCAGCTCGCCCTGGATCCGGACGCAGCCCCAGCGGGGGTTCTCCCGGGCGAGCCTCAGGATGAGCGCACGGACCTCAGGATCGATCGGCGGCCGGCCAGGGCGACCGATCCGGCGGTACGTCCACTTCCTGCGTACGAGCTCGCGGTGCCAGCGGAGGAGGGTCGACGGAGTGACAGGGAAGGCGACCCATCGATCTCTCGGGATCGCCCGACTCGCCGCCGCTAGGAGCATCCGGTCCATGGTCCGGAGCTTCGGTCGGCCCGCCGTCCGCCGGAGCACCCGGAGCTGGTGGCGCAGGACCAGGATCTCGAGGTCCTTGACACGATCGGCTGAGTGGTGTGGTCGCTCGTCGACCGCGGCGCGGCGTCATGACGGCACGTCACGCGATCGGGGCCGTGGGCTGCGGCCGCCCGGCGGTCGCGGGCCGTCGCCCGCGCGCTAGAATCTGGTCGGGACGCCGCGGCCGCCGGGGGGCGGCCCTCCGGGCTGCACGGGCCTGGCGTCGCAGGGGAGCTCGCGATGGGCATGGCAGTCGAGCGGACGGGGGCCGAGCAAGCCGAGGCGCGGCGGGCGCTCGTGCTCCACGAGCGCGAGCTCATGGTCGACCTCATCGAGCTGACCCTGAACCACGGCCTGTTCGTCGTGCGGGCCGCGCGGGACCTGGCGGC
>JAJYMP010000461.1 GCA_021786915.1 Chloroflexota bacterium | reverse complement strand
GGGGCACGTAGTGGCGCCGAACGGACAGCGGTTCCGGGTCTGGAGCATTCCGAGGGATGCCGACTTGGCCGCGCGGATGATCCGGCGGTTCGCGCTCAGTAACAAGGAGAGATGACATGACGAGCTTCGTATTCCGCATCCGGCTTCACGACCCCCTCACCGACGAAGACGCCGACCGCCTCTACGAGGCCTTCGACGAGGAGGTGACCGTCGAGGAGGGGCCGAAGGGCCATTTCGTGGGCTTCGAGCGCGAGGCCCCTTCGTTCCTCGACGCCGTGCTCGACGCCATCAAAGAGGTCATCGCCCTTGGCTTCGAGCCCCTCGCGGTTGAGGACGAGCTCGTTTCCATGGCCGATATCGCCGAGCGGACGGGTCGGAGCCGCCAGTCGGTGTCGATGCTCGTCGCTGGCCAGCGCGGACCGGGAGGCTTCCCTCCTCCCGCCGCCGGCAACGTGCGTAGCCCGCTCTGGCACTGGGCGGACGTCGCCTCGTGGTTCGAGAGCACCACCGCTGCCGAGGTGTCGTTCGAGGACCGGACCCGGACCATCGCCTCGATCAACGGCGCGCTCGCCAACCGGGTGCTTGCCCGGGAGCGGCCGAATGACCTGAAGCGGATCCAGCGACTTTCCAGGTAGAAGTGACGACCGGTCCTCGTCTCTCGCCCGCTGACGGGGTAGCGGACGGTAGGTCGCTCACAGCTCTACACGCCCCCGAGCGACTCGTCACAAACTGTCGACGACATCGTCGAGCCGGTGGAGGAGGGCGCGTGGCGCGATTCCGCCCTTGCCCGATCTGTCAACTGCCGCCTTCGGCCCTCTCGAGACGACCTTTCGTCTCCTTGGACCGGTATCGAGCCGCACCAGTGCTCGTGCCGGGTGCTGCTGTCGGGGCTCGGAATGTCACCTACCCCCTCGCCAAGGCGCTCACTCAGCGCACCGCCGACGGCTCGTCAGTCGTGAGCTCACCGTGCGGGAACGGCGGGTTCCGGCCGGCCTGTCCGACGCCCCGGCTCCGCCCTTCGCCCACCCCGGCATCGTGCTGGCCGAGGCGCTCCGCGGACGATGCGCGTCTCCGCGGATGCGGCCGAAGGTGATGCCGTGCCAGAGACCAAGCCGGCGGCCCGGCACGAGGTGAAGCTGCGTCGTCACCCAGCCCGGCGCTGCTGCCAACACATAGAGCAATAATCCAGTGGTAGACCGGTCTACAACAGGCCGTTATAGGGTGGATCCCGCGGATGGTCTCCTGGAAGAAAGACTAGGTCAACGACCTAAAGTGTCACCGGTGGACAGTAAATAGGACCTTGCCAAGGTGAGGGTCGCGGGTTCGAATCCCGTCGTCCGCTCCAGGCAGGTGTTCACGTGTCGGCTCTACCAGGCACGTTACGACCTGATCGGGAGGCTACTCACACGCTAAGCGGCCGCGACCCACACTCGGAGTGGGTTAGCGCCGCCGAGGAGTGCGGGGGTCGGCTTCGACGATCGAGAGGCCGAGTTCCCCGAGTTCGTGCACGAGGGCGCGCAGGCGCCGCTTGTTGTCGAACCACGACTGATAGTCGGCGACCTGCTCGGGGCTGAGAGTGTGGCTCACGGTCTTGCCCCCGACCTTTGGGCTCCACTGGGTGACAGGGCGGACGAGACGGTTCCCACTCGCGCCAGCACAGAACAACGCGCCAGAACGACGGCCGCCACCCTCGGGGTCGCGGCGCAGAACGACACGTCTGGAGCGTGGAATGCGCCCCTGGCGACCCTCGCTCCTACATACGAACACAGACGTTCGATGAGCGCCACTGACAGGTTGCGGAGCAGCTAGGAACCCCTCCCGCGTCCACGACCCGCGCGTAGAGGCGGGCCATCCGGTGCCGAGCGGTATTGCGGTCACCGAAGAAAATGGCATGCACCTGGCTGGTGGTGATCGTCCGATGCCAGCGAAGGAGGCGAAGGATCTGTAGGTCTCGGTCGGTCAGGAAGGACGCAACGTCGAGGAGGCACGCCGGCCGAGTCTCGACACGGTGCGGCCCCGGATAGGACGCACGCAAGCGTAGTCACGTACATGTACGTGTAAGCTTCCCGGATGAGCGCTTCGGAGGAGCGGCCGGGACGACTTCGACCAAAGACGACCGGGAAGACATCAACGCGGCGGGCCCGGTGGGGGACGATCTCGCGCCAGCAGGTCGTCGATGCCGCTACGAGGCTGGTGCGAGCCGGCGGTTACGAACAGATGACGATCCGCAGCCTGGCGGGCGAGCTCGGAGTGTCCCCGATGTCGCTGTACGGCCATGTGCGGGACAAGGACGACCTTCTCGACGAGGTGGTCGACACGCTGTTGAGCGAGGTGTGGCGCCCTCGAGCCCGGGAGGGCGAGTGGCGGGCGTGGATCGCAGAGGCCGCGGACAAGCTCCGCGGGTTCCTCGTGAGCCAACCGGCTGCCTTGCACGTCTATCTCGGTCATCCAGTCGTCTCGGCGTCGGCGCTCGCCCGCATGGAGGCGATGATGCGAGTCCTGAGGGATGCCGGCCTGAGCGAAGCCGCTGCTCGACGGGCGTATGGTGCCATCCACACCTACACCATCGGGTTCGCCGCGTTGGAGGCATCCCGGGCCCGCGGAGCCCGCGGGACAAGTGACGCGCACGATGCGCACGATGCGCACGAAGCGGACGATCTGGCCCGTCAGTTGGCCGCCTACACCACGCCCCAGCAGTTCGCGGATGGCCTGGGCTACCTGCTCGAAGGTGTCTCCGGTTCTGCCAGCGTCGACTCCGATCGGGGTTTGCGTACCACCGCCGACACAACGGAGCCCTCCCGATGACCGACTGCCCCGATCCGCTCGGGCCGCCCTGCGAACCGCCCCGACCGGCGCCCCGCCGGTGGCCCGGTGGACTCGGCCTCAGCATGGCCCCCGTCACCGCCCAAGTCGAGATGGCGTCCGCGTCCGCCGGTGCAGGAGCGTTGACGTGTCCCCGTCTGTAGGAGGTCTGCAGGGGTACCGGCGAACTCGGTCCGCGGTTACCAAGGCGACGTGGCGCCGGGTCGCCGGAGCACTCGGTGCCCGGATCCACTCCATGTCGTACCTGCCGAAATGGCTGATCCTCGCCTCGGTGATCGGTGTCATCGCCGGGTTGGGGGCGGTGGTGTTCTATGAGGCGCTCAGCATCTCGACGCATCTCTTCCTCGGGGTCCTCGCCGGCTACCACGTTCCGACCCCTGCCGGAGAAGGCAACGCCGCTGGCTCCGCGCACTTCGCGAGGGCGTGGGCGATACCGCTCGTCGTCGTGTTGGGCGCGCTGGCCTCGGGGTTCCTCGTGTTCACCTGGGCTCCAGAGGCTGAGGGACACGGTACCGACGCGGCTATCGACGCGGTGCACCACAACCCCCGGGGCATCCGCCTGCGCACCGTTGTCGTGAAGATCGTCGCCTCAGCCCTCACGATCGGATCAGGCGGCTCCGGCGGCCGGGAGGGGCCCACCGCCCAGATCAGCGCCGGGTTCGGCTCGCTACTTGCCCGGGTGCTCGACCTGTCGCCCGAGGACGGCCGGATAGCGGTGTCGGTCGGGATCGGCTCGGGGATCGGAGCGATCTTCAGCGCCCCTCTCGGCGGGGCGGTCCTCGCCGCTGACATCGTCTACCGTGACGACTTCGAGTTCGAGG
>JAJYMP010000234.1:1402-3644 GCA_021786915.1 Chloroflexota bacterium | reverse complement strand
CGGACACGCCGATCCTGCATGGCAAGCGGGTCGTCGTCGTCGGTGGCGGGAACGTGGCGATGGACGCGGTCCGGACCGCCCGCCGGCTGGGCGCGGCCGAGGCGGTGATCGCCTACCGGCGCGGCCACGCGGAGCTGCCGGCTCGAGCGGAGGAGATCCACCACGCCGAGCAGGAAGGCGTTCGATTCGAGTACCAGGTCGCCCCGGTCGCGGTCCTCGGCGACGAGGGTGGCTGGGTGACCGGCCTGCGCTGCGTCCGAATGGAGCTCGGCGAGCCCGACGAGTCGGGCCGGCGCCGGCCGTTGGTCGTCCCCGGCTCGGAGTTCGTCATCCCGGCCGACATGGTCGTCGTGGCGATCGGCACCCGCTCGAACCCGCTCCTCACCTCGACGGCTCCGGACCTGCGGGTCAACGCGTGGGGCTACATCGAGACCGACCAGTTCGGGCTGACGTCGATGCCGGGGGTGTTCGCCGGCGGCGACATCGTCCGGGGCGCCGCGACGGTCATCCTCGCCATGGGCGACGGGAAGCGCGCCGCGGCCGCGATGAACTCGTACCTCTCCGGGGTCTGGCCGCCACCGGCCGAGCCGGAGCCGGAGGCGCCGAAGAAGCATGCGGCCGCCGCGGCGGCGCCAGTCGGCTGAGTCCGGAGGCGGCTCACCTCAGGCCGGCTGACCCGAGCGGCGCGAGGCTGCTCCGGGACCCCGCAGCCCCGGCCCGTGCCTGTGAGGCAGCGACGCCGGCCCATGCCACAAATGGCGCGCCTCGAAGGTCGAGCCGCGTGCCTGTGAGACTCACCCACTAGCGGACCCGCACGCACGGATTGCCCCGAACCCGCTCCTGTTGCCTCAGGGGCCCGCGTGGTCGCCGCGTCGCCACGCTCCCAGCAGGCACTCGCGTGCGGCTGAGTCGAGCGCGCCGCCGAGCAGGAGGGCGGACGCGACATCGACGAGCGCGGCGGCCGCCCCTCGGCGGACGTCGGCCGAGAAGAGGTCCGCCGGGTCCATCGCGGCGGTCCAGCGGGCGCTCTCGTTCGGTGTCGTCGCCCATCGAGTGATGTCGTCCCGGAGTCGGTCGATGTCGTTCGTGCGGTGCGCCCGCCTCGCGGCAGCCTCAACGGCCGCGCGCGCCGCCTCAAGCGTGTCCAGGTCGATTGCCCCGTGCGCCGCCGTCAGCTCGAGGAGTGCGCCGGTTTCCAGCGCTGGCAGTGCCTCGAGAAAGTCGTCGAGGTCGTATCGATTCATCATGTCGTGCGCATCTTCGCCTCATCATGCAGGTCGCGCCATTGCGATGTGTCGGCGACCGTGATGGTCGTTGGCTTCGTCCTCCTCGACGAGGCCGGCTCGCCCGTGCACGGGTGCGCATTGGTCGGGTGGGCTTCGGCGTCGCCGGGAACCGCGGCGCTGCACGACACACCTCCGTCTCGGTCGATGGTGAGGCTGACGACGCGTGGCGTGCCGCGGCCCGCGAGGCGCCAAGAATCGATCGTCCGGCGGCCGAGGACGAACACCCGTTCGGCCTCAGCGGACAGGTCTGTCAATGGCGCACGAACGAGCAGCCGGCGACGAGGACGACGGCAAGTGCGGAGGCGCCGACCTTGTGGCTCATGCCGGACCGCTCGCTCGACACGATGTTGCTCACGCTAGGCAAGATGGCACAGGGGACAGAGCATCGACGGCGCCCTTGCCGAGTTTCTCGGTACGCCGCCCGTTCCACGTTCACACCCGGGGATCCCGAGGCTGCGGACGAGATCGTCGCGCCGGGGCTCACCGATGCAGGTAGGCCTCCTCGACGACCACGAGGAACGCCTGCTCGGCCTGCCGGCGGGGCTCCACCGGCGATGGGAAGTAGCTCCCGTCGCGGACGCGCGGGATCGTGAGATCGATCGTCCCGAGCCGGGTGTCCCAGCGTCGGTCCCGATAGGCGTTGCGGCTCGCCAGGCGGCGCTCGGGTGCCCGTTCGCCACGTCACCGCGCGCCTCGGCACGGTTCCTGCTGCCCGACTCACGAGCGCGCGAGGATGACGTGTAGGCTATGAGGCAACCCTCTCCGCCTCTGAACCTGATCTGCCGATTCGCCGCGAGAGCACCGCAGTCAGCCACAGGGCTAGGCCGGCCAACGCGAGAAGTGCCGGGACCCACGGGGTGAATTGCGTGAGCCAGTCGTCGGGGATTCCCTCATAGCTAAAGCCGACAGGGGTCACGGCGTACTCGGCGGTTAGGTCCAGCGACAGGTCACGATCC
>JAJYMP010000234.1:0-1392 GCA_021786915.1 Chloroflexota bacterium | reverse complement strand
GGGCACCACGACCAGGTAGAAGGCGTCAGCCTCGGTCACCTCCAGGCGATCGCGCCACTGTGAGATGTGCCCGACCTTGCCGCCGCGGAAGTCAGCGAGGAACGCGGCGTAGGAGAGCTGCGGGTGCGGGGCGAACGGCCCGACCGCGTTGATGACGGACCCTACAAGGGAGACGGCGATCAACGCCGCGATGAACAGGCGTCGTCCGTGCAGCATCTCCAGCCCCCTCTCCTTGTGTGCGCCGAGAGTGTCCCTCTCGGAGTCATCGTTGCCCGCCTCGAGTCGGGAGTCAATCTGCCGAACGCCACGCTGCCGACCACGTCCGAGTTGACTGCGGCAGCCGTGGCACCAACAGCAAGTCTCACTGTTGCCTCCTCTGTCAAGATCTGCACCTATCGGGCCAAGGACTAACGGTCGACTCGCCCGGACTCCGGAAGCCCGGGCGATCATCCTCGACGCCGGCGCGGCCGAGCTAGGCTAGATGAGATCCGCGGTCGACACGGGCTGTTCCCTCTCCTGCCCGGCAGCGCTAGACGCTCGCGGCTTGACCCCTCACACCGTTCCGCCTGTGCCGGGTTCTAGGGAACGGAAGGGCGAACGCCCGGGCGTTAGGCGCCGGGGCGTTCGCACAGGGAGACCTAGATGTAGACGTAGAGCGGGTCGGTGCCCCAGTGGCCGGACAACATCGAGCCCGAGTAGGTCACCGAGAAGAACCCGAACTGGATTGAGATGCCCAAGATCGAGCCGCTTCCCTGGTTGCCTTCGTAGTCGAAGGCCGCGCCGACGTTGATGAGCCCCGGGCCGCAGGCAAGGGAGCGCACGATCTCCACACGGGTCGTTCCGCGGTCGGCCTGGTTCTCGAAGCCCGTAACGTAGTCCGCGACGTTCCAGACCCAGTTCGCGTTGGGCGCCGTCGAGCGGGTCGAGCCGAGGTACGTTTGGCCGCCCGTGACCTTGTAGGTCCAGATCGCACCGTTCTGCATTCGCGTGCAGGGGTCGGTCGAGAAGGTCTGTGCTGCGATGTCGACCGGGGCGCCCTGTCCTGCCCAGGTATCCGGGAAATCCCAGGTGCCCCAGAACTGGGCGCCACCCGAGATCGGCACGTTCGTGATGTAGATCTGGGGCGCAGGGATGCCGCTCAGGATCCCGACATCGCTGGACGACCGCGCCTTTACTAGCTGCGCGGCCTCGGTGGCCGTCAGGACGCGGTCGATCCCTGGGGTGCGGATGGTGATGTGCTGCCCGCGGTAGCGGACGACGAGGGCGTCAATCGCCTCGAAATCCATCGGATGGGCAACGATGTAGGCGTCGATCTCTGCCTTGATGGCGGCCTCGTTGGGCGCGCCCGCGTTCGCGGGCGCAGCTGACAGGATGAGCAGGCTGGCCGCGACC
>JAJYMP010000517.1 GCA_021786915.1 Chloroflexota bacterium | reverse complement strand
CGCCGCTCCCGGCGCGACGCGGGCGGCCCCGCCGTGGTGCCACGCGGCCGGGATTTTCCTGAATTACTGCGTTAGATCAACAAGTTCGCGATTCGAGGTGTTGAACTTCAGTCTGCCCTCTTCCAGATCGCCGCCTGAAAGCATCCGCTTCCATCACCTCGCTCACCCTGCCGCGGCGTTTGCAACAGAACCATCCGGACGCCATGGAGCGTTTCGTGCGCGAGGGTACGGTCGGCATATGGCATGCCTCCTGTTCCTGCCGGATGGACGCGACGAGGACCCGATGGTCGTCGTCTGTCCGCCGGTCGCGTGAGGGGCGTCGATGATCTGCGCATCTGCGACACCTCCGTGTTCCCGGTCGTGCCATCGGCCAACACGAACCTTCCGGTCATGATGGTTGCGGAGAAGATCGCCGACGCCATCCTGGCGGAATAGGCCGCTATGACATGCGGGGCAGCCCGGTAAAACGCCCGCTAGTCCTTCGTCAGTATGTCGGTGCGGTACGTCTCCCGCACAGCCACGAGCCCGATCACGCACGAGAGTCCCGCGACGATGACGGGATACCAGAGTCCGGCGAAGATATTTCCCGACTCGATCACGATGGCGAAGCAGATCGTGGGCAGCAGGCCGCCGAAATAGCCGTTGCCGATGTGGTAGGGCAGCGACAGGGCAGTATACCGGATGCGGGTGGGGAACAGCTCGACCAGCGCGGCCGAGATCGGCGCGAGCGTCATGGCGCCAAGCAGCATCAACGCCGTCAGCAGAGCGACGATCGCCGGTGCGTGGACCTTTGCCGGATCGGCCTTCGTCGGGTATCCGGCATTCGTCAGTGTCGCCAGCACCTTCGCCTTGAATGCCCGTTCGGCGGATACCGCATCCGGAAGGGAAAGCCCGGCGAGCCTGGGAACGACTACCTTGGCGTCCCCGATCATCACCGTGGCTGGCTGGTCCGGCGCTGCGTCTCTGGACGAGAAGCCTGCCCCGCTGGCGGCGAGGGTCGAACGCCCGATGTCGCACGCCGTCGTGAAGCGCGACGTCCCGAGCGGATTGAACTGCCAGGAGCAGCTGTCCAGGTTCGCGACGAGAACCACGGGAGAACGTCTGGTCGCCTCAAGCAGACCGGGGTTCCCGTATACCGCCAGTCCGTGGAACAGCGGGAAGATGGTCAGGGCGGCCAGCCCGGCGCCTCCGAGTATGACTGGTTTGCGGCCGATGCGGTCGGACAGCCATCCGAATCCCACATACATCGGAGTGCTTATCGCCAGGGCGATCGCGACTAGCAGGATCGCCGTGTCCGGCGCGATCTTCAGTGTCTGCATGAGGAAGTACATCGAGTAGAAAAGCGCGGTGAACCAGACGACCGCCTGCCCCGCGAGCAGGCCGAATAGTGAGGCCAGGACAAGCTTCAGGTTGCGCCACTCGCAGAACGCTTCCGACAGCGGAGCCTTCGATGTCCGTCCGGTGCTCTTGATGCGCGCGAACGCGGGCGATTCGCTCAGGGACCGACGGATGACAATCGAGACCACGACGAGGATGCCGGAGAAGAGGAACGGAATCCGCCAACCCCACGTGTCGAATCCGGGGCCCGATATCCAGCGCGAGGCCGACACGACGGCGAGCGACAGGAGGAGGCCCACGGTCGACGTAGTCTGGATCCAGGAAGTGTACTCGCCCCGTCTGTCGGGCGGCGCGCGTTCGGCCACGTACGTCGCAGCGGCGCCATACTCGCCACCTAGCGAGAAGCCCTGCAGCATCCGGAGCGCGATGAGCGCGATGGGTGCGGCAATGCCCATGGCGGAGTTGGGCGGCAGCAGGCCGATCAGCGTGGTCGCCACGCCCATGACGAGTATCGTCAGCAGGAACGTACGCTTCCGGCCGCCGCGGTCTCCCATGCGCCCAAATACAAGCGCACCGAGCGGACGGATGACGAAACCAGCGGCGAAGCTGAGAAGCGCGAAGACGAAGGCCGTGGCGCTGTTCAGGTTGCCGTAGAAGTTGACGGCGATCGCCGCTGCGAGCGCGCCGAAGACGAAGAAGTCGTACCATTCGAGCGCGGCCCCGAGCGACGCCGCCAGGATGGCGCGCCGATCACCGTGCGCTAGTGACAGTGATGGTCCCGGCCTCCCCACCGTATCCATGGAGTTCCCTTCCGACCTCCCGGTTTCGGTCCGGTCCGGATCCCGCGGGCTTGTTTTCTCCAGGCTAGATGCAGCGCCGGGCGCGGGCCAATGCCTATTGGCTATGGCCGTATTCGCACGATCAATCCGGGCGCCCGTTGGCTACGTGACGTTGGCCTGCACACGGGACGCCGCATCGCGCAGACGGTCGACCAGCCACGCGATGCCCTGATCGCCCTTGTGCCGTCGGTGCCAATAGGCGGACCATTCGAACGGCTGCGACGGCAGGGGCAGATCCCTCACGACAAGGCCTTGCCCGACCGTGGTCTGCGCGAACAGCTTCGGCATGACCGCGAGCATGTTGGACTGGCAGAGCACACGGGGGACCAGCATCCAGTGCGGCACGTTGAGCGCCAGGCGGCGCGAGTGACCCTCTTTCGCCAGCACGTCGTCGACGAAGCGCATGTCGGTCGGCGACATCGACACCTTCAGATGTCGCTGCGCCAGGAACCTTTCCAGCGTGAGCTCCTCCCGGGCCAGGGCATGCCCCGTACGCATCACACAGACCATGTGGTCGGTCATCAACGTGCTGGCCTGGATCGAGGCCGGATGCACCAAACCCATGCTGACCGCGATGTCGATCTCGTCCTTCTCCAGTGCCTCCGTCGTCCGGTGCGGGGATAGGTGGATGATATCCAGCCGGACCGAGGGTGCGGCGTCGTCGATGACGGCATACAGCGGAGGCAGGAGCATCTGGCCGACGACATCGGACATGCGCACGGTAAAGGTCCGGCTCGACCGGGCGGGGTCGAACCCCCCCTCGGTGTCAAACACCCGCTCCACCGACCGGAGGACTCTCCTGATAGGTTCTGTCAGCTCCAGCGCCCTCGGGGTGGCCTGCATACCAGACGACGTCCGGACGAGCAGTTCGTCCTTGAATACGTGCCGGAGCCGCCCGAGCGCATTGCTCATGGCAGGCTGGCTGAGGCCGACCCGTTCGGCAGCCCGCGTGACGTGCATCTCGGTGAGGAGAGCGTCGAGCGTCACTAGCAGATTCAGGTCCACCGACCGGAGATTCACCGCCTCCTCCCTTCCGATCCTAAGATTTAGTACCTGAATGTCGACGTTTCAACATTCGATTTTTTGAATGATCCCTGCCGGTCTAGGCATGGGTCCGGGAGATCACGTGGAGGTGGATATGGCGGCTTCGGAGAAATGGCAGGACAAGATCAAGGTCTGCATGTTCGACCAGTACGGGACGATCGTGGACATGCAGGGCGGCTTGGTGAAGATCGCGACGCCCTGGCTGAAGTCGAAGGGTTCTACGGTTAATCCGAATTCGTTCGTGACCTGGTGGCGGCGCACCCACTTCGAGAACTCGATGATCGACGCCCTGTTACACCGGGAACATACCCCGTACCGGGAGATCGGCTTCGGCGCGGTCAAACTCGTGCTTGAGCGATCGAAGATCGAGCATACCGACGACGAAGTGCGCTATCTCGTTTCGGAAATCGAGAAGCTCGAGTGCTTC
>JAJYMP010000026.1 GCA_021786915.1 Chloroflexota bacterium | reverse complement strand
CCAGTGCAGGCCGCGGCGAGCGCGGCAGCGAGGGCGAGGCCGGCAATGGCCTTCAAGGTGCGCATAGGTGGTCCGTCTCCTCCAGATGGGTGCCTGCCGAAGTGTACCGGGAGGAAGACTGCCGAATCCCCAGACGCGCCGAAGCGAGGCCGGGAGGAGGACGGCCTCGCTTCGGTAGGCTCGCGGGCCGGGACGGCAGGAGGGAGGACCGTCGCGCCCCGCTGGAGCTTCGCTTGGATTCCTCCGCATTTGACGGTGCGGTGGCGCCACTATGCGCGCGGCGCCATGACACAGCGATCACCCGTCAGTCCCATCCGGCGCGTGCTTTGCGGGGCACCTGTTTCGGGCGGGTGGCGCACCCGGACGGGGGCTGCTGGGGCGGGCTTGGGCGATGGCTGCGGCCGGGGCGTCTGGCCGGGTGCCGCGAGGCGGGTGGGCCGGCGCAACCCTGACGGTGACCGGCTCGCTATGCTCGCGGGTGTGCGGGTACGGACCATCGAGCTGCGGATCCTGGGCGCGGCGCTCACCAGCCTCTGGCTGGTCACCTTCGCGCTGATCCTGGGCGGGTATCGCCCGGGCGGCCCGATCGACATCCTGGTGGGGCTCAGCGCCGCCGGCCCCATCCTCGTCGCCCTGGCGGGGGTGCGCTGGCCGCCGGTGGCACGGGGCCCGCGAGCCTTTGCGCTGATCGCGTGGCTCGCGCTGTTGGCGATCCTGCTGCTGATCCCCTCGATCGCCGGGCTGGTGTCGCAGCTCCAGGGGCGGGGTCCGCAGACGCTGCTGCCGTCGGCAGAGGCCGCCTACCCGTGGGCGCTGGCACTGTTCGCGACGGGGATCTTCGCCGGGCTGGGCATGGCGCGGCGCCGGCTGGGCGACAGCTCGCCGCGGTGGCGGCGCCTGATGGCCGGGATCGCCCTCGGGCTGGTCGCCGCGCTCTCCGCGGGCTCCGCGTTCGCGGGCGCAGCCGTCGTGAACGAGCTCTCGCTCGGCGATCGGCCGGCGATCTCATCGCGGTTCGGCCCCACCGACCCGGCGGAGCAGCCGTCGGCCTGCGATGGACCGCTCACGGACGGCACGAGCGCCCTGGTGACGCTCCACATGGACAGCTCGGTCGACGGGTCGCTCACCGGCCAGGCGACGCTGACTGGCGTCCGCTCCGGCACGGACGTGCGCTGGGACGGCTACGTCGCGGGCGACCGCACGTTCGGGCGCAACAGCTTCGTGCGCGTGGGCACCCACGCCTGGAGGCTGACCCCGACGACGAGCTGGACGCCGGTGCCTGCGGATCAGGCGGAGGGGTACGACCTCGACAGGCAGCTCGTGCTCACGGCGCTCAGCCCGGCTCGGCGGACCGTGGTCGAGGACGCCGGCCTGTCCTACATCGAGGGCGCCCGGGCCCGCCACTGCCGAGTCCCCCTCGACGGGGCGACGCTGCGGGCCGCGGTGCCCGAGGTCTCGCTCCTGGTCGGGGGCATCGACCTCACCCGCTGGCGGGGCGAGCTCGACTTCTGGATCTTCGCGGACGGCGAGCTCGGGCAGGCCGACGGGTTCGCCAACGGGCCTGCGCTCGGGCTGGCCAACGACGCGCTGACCGCTGAGATCCGCTTCCGCCTGATCGCCATCGATCGCGGCGCCCAGGTCACCGTGCAGCCGCCGGGCTGAGCAGACGAGGAGTGACACCCGGATGACCGACGAGTTGGACGCGCAGGACGGCGAGCGGCTGGAGGGCAAACGCGACCGGCTGGCGCGCCTGCTGTCGGTCCTGCGCGTGCTCCACGCGCATGGTGAGGCGGGCGTGACGCCCCGGG
Organism: Chloroflexota bacterium; assembly: GCA_021786915.1. The sequence goes on along the minus strand of JAJYMP010000026.1, from coordinate 1,841 downwards.
AGGTCGCCCGCCGCACGGGAACGTCGCCGCGCACGGTGTACCGCGACCTCAACGCCCTGCAGAACGAGATGCAGGTCCCGCTGTGGAGCGAGGGCGGCAAGTGGGGCGTCCAGCCGGGGGCGTTCCTGCCGGCGATGCGCCTCACGCTGCAGGAGGCGATGGCCGTGTTCCTGGCCGCCCGCCTCATGACCCGCTACACCGACCGCTTCGACCCGAGCCTGGCGTCGGCGTTCAGCAAGCTCGAGGAGGGCCTCCCCGATGCGCTCCACGGCCACGTCGAGCGGACGCTCGACGAGATGGCCCGACGCCGGACCGACGAGGCGTTCAACCGCCGGGTCGCGGACCTCACCCGCGCCTGGGCGGAGCAGCGGGTGGTGCGCTTCCAGTACGCCCCGGCCGCGTATGACGGCGAGCGCGAGCCCGAATGGCGCGAGGTTCGGCCGTACCTCCTCGAGCCGTCGCTCGAGACGCACGCCCTGTACCTCATCGGGTTCGACGAGGGGCGCGGCGCTCTGCGGACGTTCAAGGTGGAGCGGATCCTCGACCTCTCGCTGACGCTGCGGCGGTTCGCGGCGCCGTCGGAGGAGGACCTGGCGACGGCGCTCCGGCCGGCGTGGGACATCATGTGGGACCAGCCCCCTACCGAGGTGGTGCTCCGGTTCGCTCCGTCGGTCGCGGTCCGCGTGCGCGAGGCGGTCTGGCATCCATCGCAGGTGGTGGCCGAGACGCCCGACGGCTCGCTCGAGTGGCGCGCCACGGTGGCCGGGACGATCGAGATCCGCCTCTGGATCCTCTCGTGGGGCGAGGACGTGGAGGTCCTCGCGCCGGCCACCCTGCGGGACGATGTTGCGTCCAGCCACGCCCGCGCCGCGGCACGCTACCGGCACTGAGCCTTACATTCCGTTAGGCTGGTGCAATCAAGCACCACCCACTAGAGAGGCTCATGATCGACGCAGCCCCCCGGCGCCGAACCCCCGCGACTTCGCGCCATCGCGGCACCACCCTCCTCCTGACCACCCTGCTGGCGTTGCTGCTCGCCGCTCCGGCGGCCGCCTCAGCCGCAGTCGAGCCGAGTGCCACAGCAGCCGCTGCAACCGCGGCATCGACCTCCACAACCGCCACCACCGCCAGCGCGATGGCCAGAGACCTGCTGACCTGGATCAACCGAGACCGGGTCGCGGCCGGGCTCCGCGTCCTCCGCTCCTGGCCCGCGATGGCGTCGCTGGCCAACCAGCGCGCGGCCAACATGGCAGCCTCGGGTACCCTGTCGCACCAGGCGGCCGGCGGCGATCCGGGTGCGGCGCTCACGGCGCGCCACCTGCAGTGGTACTCCTACGGCGAGATCATCGGCGAGTCGTCGTACGGCTGGGGGTACGCCGCGGCGGCGAACCTCTACTCGATGTGGAAGGCGAGCCCGGTCCACCACTCCATCATGTTCTCGGCCACGTACAACTACGTCGGCGTGGGCATCGCGCGGGCAGCCAACGGTTCGACCTGGGCGTCCATCCTGTTCACCGAATCCGTGGACCACACACCCCCGGTCGCCCGCACCGGGTCGCTCACCCTGATCAGGGGCACCTCCATCCACTTCACCTGGTCGGGCGCCGACCCCCTGCTCCAGACCCACACCGCCGGACTGCGCAGCTTCGACGTCCTGTACCGCGTGGACAGCGGTGCCTGGCACCTGATCCGGAACGACACGACGATGACGTGGCTCGGCCTCTCGAACCGCGCGCACCGCCACTACTACAGCTTCCGGGTCCAGGCGGCGGACCGCCGGGGTAACCTCTCGGCGTGGACGGCCGCGAAGCGGATCTGGGTGCCCTGACCGACCGCGAGCC
>JAJYMP010000066.1 GCA_021786915.1 Chloroflexota bacterium | reverse complement strand
TCGACCTACCTCGACGTCGTCGGCTCGATCTGGAACTCACCGGAACGCAAGGAGTAGCCGATCGTGGGACGATTCCGGCGCCAGCCGAAGTGGTCGCCGCTCACCGGCACCCCTGGCGGGATGGCCGGGGGTCGGCACGGGCTGGCGGCGGTCGCTGTCTGCGGCGAGCAGCTGGACGGCGCGCTCCGGAGAGTGCTAGCCGAGTCCTTCGGCGCAGCACTCGGCGAGGCGGAGAGCGGGAAGGGCGTGGAGCTCGTGGTCGTCGAGGAGATGTGCTCGCATCCCGAACGTCTCGGTTCCTTCTACCAGAGCCACCGACCCGCGGGGTTGGTCGTCGCCGCCTGCGGATTGGGAGCAGCCCGCGCCGCAGCTGACCGGGCGATCGCCGACGGTGCCGATCCCGCCCGGGTGATCGCGAGGTCCCTGTCACCCGCACTCGCGCGAGAAGCGGCCCGGCGCACCCCGCTCGTGACCGCTTCGTGCCGCGCCTGGTCGCAACGGGCCCGGTTCCTCGCCGGTGCCCCACTGGGCGGCCACCTGCCCTGGCAAGCCGGGCAGCCACTCGCCCGGCGCGGCCTTTTCGGCCCGTGGCGAGGGCGACCGTCGAACCGAGCTCGCATCGACGACGAGGCCTGCGCGAGCACCGAGCGCTGCGGGCGATGCCTCGAGGACTGCCCGGTCGGCGCGATCACCCTGACGGGACCGACGCCCAGGCCGACGGGGCCGACGCGGTCGTGGACGGAACCGACGCGGACAAAGATGGTGCCCCGGGTCGATCCCGGCACGTGCACGTCCTGCGGCCGATGCGTGATCACCTGCCCCACGCAGGCCATCTCGATGGCAGGCGCGGACCTCGACGGCATCACCGCCGAGCTCGAGAGCTTGGTAGCCGACGGCGTAGGCGAGATCGTCGTCTCCTGCGAGCACGCAGTCACGGAGAGCGCGGAGATCTCCGAGCGCGCCGACCCCGGCCGGGAAGCTGTCATCGTCGTACCGTGCGCTGCCATGTTCGGTTCCGGCGCTGTCGTCGCGATGTCGACCTCCGGCGTCCAGTTCAGCGCCGAGGCGTGCGGTGAATGCCGCTGCCCCGGGACGGTGGGAGCCACCGCCCGGTTCGCCGGCCGCCTGGCCGGAACCCTCGGCACTGGCGGACTCGGCACTGGCGGACTCGGCACTGGCGGACTCGACGCTCGGGGAGCGTCCTCGTCGCCGCACCTGACTGGTGGCGAAGGCCGGGCGGCTGCCTTACGCCACACGTGGCACGAGCCGGAAGCGACCAACGCGGTCGTGGCGCAATTGGCCAGCTCGAAGACGGGTCGGGGCACTGAGGCGGTGATCCTCGACACCGGCGCGCTGACGTTCGTGGTGAGCGTCGACAGCGCCCGGTGCACGATGTGCGGCTCGTGCGCCCTGGCGTGCCCAGGCATGTCCCTCACGTTCGACCCGGCGATCCGGACGCTGGCAGTCGACTCCTCGCGGTGCGTCGGCTGCAGTCGATGTATGACGGTGTGCCCCGAGGCGGCCATCTCCGTCGAGCGGGGCTTCGACGTGAACTCCGTCCTCGCAGGACCGACGCCTGTGGAAGCGGCGTCCCACCCGGGGGTATGTCCGGAGTGCGGTACGACGACCGACGTCGACCCCCTGGTCGCCTCGGTGCAGCGCCGCCTTGCCGAGCGGGGCAGATCAGCTGCACTCGTGACCAGCCTGAGCCAGCAGCGATGCCCGGCCTGCTCGGAGGCAGTTTCGCTGTGAGGGCAGGCGATGGCAGCAGGCGTCCTGCCGCTCGCGGGGGAAGGACTTTCGCCCCTGGGCCGGACCGGCAGCGCGATCTACCATCGTCCGCAGGGCGCGGTCTCCGGCCACCGTGCACGACTGCCCCTCAGGTCGGGCGGAGCAGGTCGGGCGGAGCAGGAATGGAGGCAGCGATGCTGGCAGATATCTTCGGCGTGGACGGGGTGATCGTGCTCATCGTCGTCTTGGCGGTGCTCTTCGGGGGTTCGGCCATCCCAAAGCTGGCTCGGAACCTCGGATCGGCGAGGAGCGAGTTCGAGAAGGGGCTGAGAGAGTCAGCGCCGGCGAAGGAGGCCGAGGAGGACGCCACGGCGCCGCCTCCTTCTGGAGGATGAGCTGAGGGGCCCCGTCTTGGGCATCGCCTGACTGCTTGCATGGCTGTTGTCACCGCTGGGATACTGGCTGTCGTGCCTCCGCGCCGTTCGTCGTCGGTGTCGAGCGTCTTCAGCTCGAGCGGCCGAGCATTCGGTATCCTGTACATCGGCGGGGCGATCGTCGGGATCATCGCCGTCTTCCTGCCGCACGGCTCCGGCTTCAGCGACGTCGCCGATGTGACCATCGCTGCGGTCGCGTCGGCGATCGGCATATGGGCGTGGCACCGGCGCCAACTTCGCCTGTGGCCCACCCACATTCTCCTCGGGATCGGAACGGTGATGGTTTCCGCGGGCGTCTACTCGGGCCGCGGCGACGACATCTCGATGAGCGCAGCGGTCATTTACATCCTTCTCGCGCTCGGTGCGGGGCTCTTTACCACCCCGGCAGGCACGGCCGCCCAGGTCGCCCTCATCGCAGGGGCATACGGCGTCGTCCTCATCCTCTCGGGGAACCGGGGAGCGGCGGGCGAATGGATGTTCATCACCGGCACGGCCGCCGTGACCGCATGGGTGACGACCCGCTCCCGTTCCGAGCTGGTCGGGTTGTCCCGGATCGACCCGCTGACGGGCTTGGCCAACCGAGCGGGCCTGCAAGCTATCTTGGACCGGGAGCTTTCCCAGGCCGCCCGGTCACGGCACCCGCTGAGCGTCGCAGTGGTGGACCTCGACGACTTCAAGACGGTGAACGACCGTCGGGGCCACCTGGCTGGCGATGACGCCCTCGTCCGCACCGTACGAGCATGGCAGGATCGACTGCGCAGCGGCGACCTGCTGGCCCGGTTCGGCGGGGACGAATTCGTGCTCGTCCTCCCCAATGCGACGGCGTGGCAGGGCACGCGGGTGCTGCAGCGCCTGCGCCGGATCGAGACAGCCTGCGAATGGTGTGCCGGGTTGGCCACCTGGGATCGGACCGAGTTCGCCGACAGCCTGCTCCACCGAGCCGACGAGGCACTTTACGGTGCGAAGTCGCGGCGGGGTCGGTACTCGATCGCGCTCGCCCGCTCGGGCGCCTCTCCTCGGGACCTGTGGCCCGGGCAGCATCCGAAGGCGGCGAGAGCCATCCTGACATCGCCGGCCGTCACGAGCGGCCCGCACCCGCCGGACAAGTCGGGGACGGACGCTCTGACCTAGTCCTGACCTAGTCCTCCTGCCGGCCCCTTCCATGTCCCACATCCTCCCGAGCCGGTCGGCAGCTTGATGACCCCCTGCCGGGGACGAAACGACCCAGCCTCACCCGGCCAGCGGCAGCGCGGCTGGCAATCGATCCTCATCGCCTTGTGGCATAGAAAAAAACAGGGCCTCCCGGCATGGATATGGATGTGGGTCATCCGCTGGGATTGCCGGCACGTTCGTGCGGCAGGACGTGCTTGATCGGGCCCACCGTCAGCATGACGAGCGCAAGCGCAGCGTTGGCGGAGTGGAAGCCGTAGGCGCGGTTGACGATCATCCGGACGCGCCGGTTGAGCGCCTCGTGGCGCGCATTGT
>JAJYMP010000610.1 GCA_021786915.1 Chloroflexota bacterium | reverse complement strand
TCGGGGCTGGCGTCGATGGGACGGGCGTGCAGCTTGCCCCCGGCTTCGCGGTCGACTACACCATTTCGAAGGGCCCGGAGCCGACGCCCTCGCCGACGCCCGTGCCGACGCCCACGCCGACGCCTGCCCCGACCCCGACGCCAGCCCCGACTCCCACGCCCACGCCCGTCCCACCGACGCCAGCCGCGACGCCCACGCCCGTCCCATCGACGCCAGCCCCGACTCCCACGCCCCCGACGCCGTCGGCCTAGCGCGCGTCATCAACCAGGCGGCAGAAGGGGCCGCGGCCCGCGGCAATCGCGTGCGGGGTCTGGGCGCTCAGGCGTCCGGGTCACCCCACAGGGACCACCGCGCCGATGCGGCGCCGGCCGCCGGCGGGGGCGCATCGACCTCCCGGCGCGGGCCCGGTGGCGCGGCCCGGAGCTCATCGACGAGAACGAACGTTCTGTGCGGCCGCTCGCCCGCGTCCTGCCGGCCTCGTGGCGTCAGGCCGCCGAGCTCGCGCACGGACGGTCCGGCGTCGACGGGGGGCACGGCCTCCCAGCAGGGGCGCACCTCGGTCCCGCGCAGCGCGAGCCTTCGTGGACTGAGCCCGCACAGTCCGAGGCCGCCAGCTACAGCGCGCCGATAGTGGCGGCAGGCAGCGCACGTGGTGGTGGACCGGCCGCACAGCCAGCAGCGAGAGCTCTCCGGCTGCGGAGTGGCGCAGTGCGGGCAACGCCAGAGCGGCATGCGAGGATCGTAGCTGCGCCGCGCGCGGCTGTCGATAGGTGATGTGCATTGCCCGAACAGGCGTTCGAGCCGACCGTCCCCGGCGCGGTCCGGCGCAGTCGGTCTACTGGACCGTGAGCGCCACGTGGTCGGTCGTCGTCTGATTCCCGTTGGGCATGGTGATGAGGACGTCCGCGACGCCGGCACCCGCCATCGCGCCCTTGGGGATCGTCGCCGGGAACGTCGCCCTGCCGCTCCCGTCGGTGGTGATCACGGGCGACACGAGCGCCGGGATCCCCGGCACGGTGACCGTGAACAGCGCCGTCGCCCCCGCCACGGGCTTCCCGTCCGCGCCGATCACCACGGCGGTGAAGGTCACGGTCGCGGGCAGCTTCTTGCGGCTGAACGTGTAGCCGGTGCTGGACAGCGTCACCCCGAGGGTGCCCGATCCGCGCGTCACCGTGATCGTGGCCGTGTTGCCGTTGCCCGCGGGGTCGGTGACGGAGATCGTGAGGTTGTTCGGGCCGGCGGCGATCGTGATCGAGGCCGAGAACGCGCCCGCGTCGTCGGCGGTGTCCTTCACGATCGCGTTGTTGGCGTCGTCCTGGATCCTGACCTCGCTCAGCGGCTGCGTGACGCCCTTGACGGTGACCGACGTCCCCTTGACCGACGCCCCGTTCTTGGGCGACGAGATCGTGATCTTGGGCTTGGACACGTCGAGCGTGATGGCCACCGCCTTGGACGGGGCGCTCTCGCCCGACGGCCCCACGATCGTCGCGGTGAAGGTGTTGAGGCCCTTGGCCAGCGTCAGGGTCGAGAACACGAGTGTCGACGTCCCCTTGACCGGAGCCTCGGCGACCACCGCCGGCTGGGCATTGGGGAGCGTGACGTAGAGGCGGCAGGAGTAGCCGTCGAGGCCGACGACCGCCGCGGGCAGGAGCACCGTGAGGTCCGCGCTCGCGACGTTCGTGGTGGGCTGGTCGGGCGGCTCGATGACGGGGGCGTCGCTCACGAGGCCGCTGGCGCTGGGCGAGGGCGAATCGGTGATGTGGGTCATCGACGCCACCATCGTGCCGAACCCCTTGACGAGCGACGAGACCGCCGGCCCGATGACGCCGAGGCCGATCATCAGGCAGAACCACGCCAGGACCAGGACCCCGCCGGCCATCCCCAGCTTGACTGGCAGCGGCAGCCCCCGACGGCGATCGATGTCGCGGTGGCGCGAGAGGCGAGTGGGCGATGGCGAAGCGGGGCGCAGGCGGCCTCGCGTTGGGCCGGGGGACGAGGGTCGGGGGCGAACCTGCGAGGGTCGGCCCCCACGCCGGGCTTCCATCGGGATGGATTGTCGCACGTTGTGGACCGCACGGGCCCGAGCCTCGGTGCGCCAGCCTCCTGCCCGATCCGCGGTGGTACGCTGCGGGCTGCGCAGGGCACCGGGAGAGCGAGCTCGCGCAGGGAAGGGACAGGCTTGGAGGCACGAGACCGGCGGCCGATGCGGCCGGCGCCAAGCGATCGTGGCGCGTGGAGCCACGGACCGATCGCCCGCGTGCACGCGCGCCCCACGAACGGGTCTGCTCCGGAGGCCGCGGCCGCGTCGCCCGCGCCGACGCAGCCGCCGTTCGCCCGCCGCCCGGCTCTCCCGCTCCCGCCCCCGCCTCGTGGCTTCGTCCGCCTTCCCGGCGGTCGGCCGTTCGCGCCAGTCCCCCGGCCCACCACCGCCGCTGCGCTGGTGCCGCCGCCGGAGGGGATGCGCGCCACCCTGCCGCCGGCGCGCAACGGCTTCGGCCTGCCCAGCCTGCGGCGCAACGTCTGCCCGCACTTCTACATGACCGGGTCGCGCGGTGCCATCCCCATCCAGGCCCCGCACCTGCTCAAGGGCCTCCTGCGGCAGCCGGCGAACATCTCGCGCTGTCAGCTGCGCGGCGGCGTCCACCTCGACGAGGGCTACGTCAACGACGTGTGCCTCACGCCCAGGTTCAACCAGTGCGTCTTCTACGAGGACGAGCTGACCCGGGAGTGAGCACGGGCGACCTCACCTACGCGGAGGCCCTCGCCGCGCTGGACGCGCGGGGCCGCTTCGGCATCAGGCTGGGCCTGGGCCGCGTCCGTGCGCTGCTCCGTGCGCTGGGCGATCCGCAGGCGGGCGTGCGCGGCGCACTGGTGGCGGGGACGAACGGGAAGGGCAGTGTCATCGCGCTCGCTGGTTCCGCCCTCCGCGCGGCCGGCTACCGCGTCGGCGAGACGCCCAAGCCGCACCTGGTGACGTACCGCGAGCGGATCATGGTGGACGGGCGGCCCATCCCAGCGGACGACTTCGCGCGGCTTGTGGGCTCGATCCTGCCGGTCGCCGATGCCGCCAGCCGCCGCCTGGGACCGGCCACCGAGTTTGAGCTGATGACCGCGGTGATGTTCCGCCACTTCGCGGACCGCCGCCTCGACCTGGCGCTGGTCGAGGTGGGGCTTGGCGGCCGGCTCGACGCGGCCAACGTCTGGGACGGCGGCGTGGCCGCGCTGACCAACGTGGCCCTCGACCACACCGAGTACCTCGGGCCGACGATCGACGCCATCGCCCGCGAGAAGGTCCAGATCGTCAAGCGCGGCGACCTCGCGGTGACGGGCGCCGGCGGCGAGGCGCTCACGATCCTGCGGCGACGCTGCGCCCGGCTCGGCGTGCCCGTGACGGTCGCCGCGCCCGCGCCCGTGCTGGGCTGGACCCGCGACGCCCTCACCGTCGACCTGCCGCGGCTCGGCGCCACCGAGATCGGGCTGCGGGGGCGGCACCAGGCGGCGAACGCCTCGGTGGCCGATGCCCTGCTCGATGCGCTCGACGCGGCGGGGATCGCGAAGGTCTCCCACGACGCGCGCCGCCGCGGGTACCGAGATGCGCGCTGGCCGGGGCGCCTCGAGCTGCTCCACGTGCCGGACGCCCGTGGCGCGAGCC
>JAJYMP010000730.1 GCA_021786915.1 Chloroflexota bacterium | reverse complement strand
GGAGCGCGGGTGGCGCGGGACTGCGGGGGCTCTCGATCGGTGGAGTCCGGTTCGGTCGCCAGACGGTCGCCCTACCCGCCGCCTCGGACCGAGTCGTTGCGGCGGTCCTGCCACCTGGTACGGCGCCGGGCACCGCCGACCGCGAAGGACAACCGGGGGGGGACCCGACGAGACCAACGTGACGGAAGACGGATCGGCGGGCGGTGTGGTCGGGGTTCTCGAGGAGGTGGGTGTCTGAGGGATGCGTCAGCGGGGGGCAATGGTGGATCAACGGTGGAGGTTCCAATGTATCGAGTCAGATCTGGCCGAGCACTGGCCGCACTGACGGCCGTGACGCTGTTGGCGTCCGCGTGTTCAAGCGCGGCGACGACGGCCCCGCCGGCCGCCCCGGCCAGCGCGGCTGCCCCGGCGGCACCCGCGTCGGTCGCTCCCGCGTCGTCTCCCGCCGCGGTGGCAAGTGCCGCCGCGAGCGCCGTGGCCAACGCGGCGGCAAGCGCCCTGCCGGGCTTTGCCAACGGGCAGCATCCGATGCCTGCAAGCTGCAAGAGCCCGCAGCCGATCCTCGGCGTGCTCCTGCCCAACACAGTCAACCCCTACTACGTCGCCATGCGGCAGAGCTTTATCGACAACGGCACGAAGGCCGGCTTCAAGGTCGACGTGCAAATCGCCCTCGACAGTAGCGCCCAGCAGCTGTCACAGGCTCAGGCGCTGGTGCAGGAAGGCATCTGCGTCGCGGCGCTCAACGGCGTCGACTCGGCCCCGGCGGCTGCGGTGGTGAAGATCTTCAACAACGCCGGCATCCCGGTCTTCACGACCAACGTCATTGTCTCGACGCCGGACCTGGTGAAGCAGGGCGGTTTCATCATTGACTACGTCGGCGCCGACCAGGTCGAAGGTGGCACGGCCATGGCAAAGATGGTCCTCCAGGACCTCGGAGCCACCGCCAAGATCGTCTACGGCAGTATCGGTGATCCCGAGCAGATCCCGACTGAGCAGCGCGACAGCGGGTTCAAGGCCGTCATGCAGACGGATCCGAACGCGACCTACGTAGGTGTCGTCAACAGCAAGGTCGATCCGACTGTCGCCCTGCAGGTCACAACGGACATGCTGCAGGGTCATCCGGACATCAACGTACTCTGGGCCGACACAGGGCCCTCGGCGCTCGGTGCGCTGCGGGCTATTCAAGCGCTCGGTAAGCAGAACTCCGTCAAGCTCTACGCGTTCTGCGCGGCGAGCGTGGCGATGACCGGACCTTACGTTGGCTGCGCAGCGCAGCAGCCGGCCCTGTACGCCCAGATGGTCGTCCAGGAGATCGGCAAGTATCTGCAGGGCCAGACAGTCCAGCAGCAGATCCTGGTGCCGCTGAAGCTGTACCACGGCGGAACGCCGCCGCCCGGCGAGGTCGGATAGTCTGCCTGTCCTCACAGGCTGTGCTCTTGCTGTGTCGGTGAATGCTCTCTCTCCGGCACAGCAAGAGACGATTTCGGGCCGATCTGGAGAAGTGATGGCCGACGAGCCGCGAGCGTTGGAAGCTCGCAACATCAGCAAGCGCTACGGGCACACCCAGGCCCGCGCGGCCGTTAGCCTGACGCTCGTACCCGGCCAGGTCCACGGACTAGTTGGTCACAATGGCGCGGGCAAGTCCACCTTGCTGCGCATGTTGTCCGGGGCGGAGCGGCCCGATGCCGGAGAGTTGCTGCTCGATGGGCAGCGCGTCGACCTCGGATCGCCTCGCGAAGCCATCGAACGCGGCGTGTCGTGCGTCTACCAGGAGTTGTCCCTGGTGGACGAACTTACCGTCGCTCAGAACTTGTTCCTTGGACGAGAACTGAGGCACGGCATGCGGCTGCATCTCGTCGAGATGGAGCGCGAGGCGACCGCGTTTCTCGCCGAGTACGGGCTTACGATCCCAGCGTCAGCGAAAGTCCGACAACTCACGGTTGCCCAACGCCAACTCGTCGAGGTCATCACCTCGCTGCACCGCAACGTCCGCTACCTGTTGCTCGACGAGCCCACGACGGCCCTCGAGGTATCGCAGATCGAGTACCTGCTCGATACCATCCGGCGGGTCGCCCGTGAGCGCCATGTCGCCGTCCTGCTCGTGGACCACAAGCTCGACGAGATCTACGCTGTTGCCGACCGGGTGACAGCTCTCCGCAACGGCCGTGTCGTCATTTCCGGCTCCTCCTCTGAGGTCAGGCGCGAGGATGTCTTCCGCGTCATCGTCGGCGCTGAACCGCCCGCCGAACGTGCCGTCGCGGAGGCGCGCCATCCGCAGGTCGCCGACGTGTCCGTCCGCGTCGCAGAAGGCGGCACAGACGGGCAGGACCAGTTCGCGCTCGTTGCACAGAGCCTCCGCTCTGACCGTTTGACGAGCGTGACCCTCGCGGCCCGCGCTGGCCGGGTGCTCGGAATCTACGGATTGGTGGGCTCTGGACGGACCGAATTCCTGCGCGCTGTCTACGGGGTCGAACGGCTGCAGGGCGGCGAACTATCGCTGTTCGGCGAGCCATACGTGCCGCGCGATCCGGCCGCCGCCGTCGAGGCGGGAATCGCATATCTATCCGAGGAGCGTAAGAGCGACGGTTTTGTGCCCCGCCTGACACCAATCGCCAATGTCACTCTGCCAGTCCTGCGGCGCTTGGAGCGCTTGAATGCTCTGCGGCTTGGACAGGCAGGGGCGGAGGCGTCCGCCGTGCTCGAGCGCGTGGAGGTGATGGGCGACATTCGGGGTCCGATGGACGATCTGTCGGGCGGCAACCAGCAGCGCGTGCTGTTCGCCCGCGTGATGCTGCAGCAGCCGCGACTGCTCCTGCTTGACGAGCCCACCAAAGGCGTGGACGTGGGCGCCAAGCAGGCCATCCACGGGATCATCCGATCGATCGTCAGCGGTCTGGCCATCTCTGCGATCGTGGTCTCTAGCGAAGAAGAAGAGGTGCTGAGTCTGGCGGATGACATTGTGGTCTTCCACCACGGCACGTGCGATGGCCGTGTCTACTCCCCAGCCTCGCTTGAACCTGGTGATCTGCGGCGCATCGCCTGGACAAGCGGCGAGATCGTGGCGAGCGAGGCGTCGTGATCCACGTGACGACGCGGGAGGGTACGTGTACGCGTCCGGGCGACGCATCTTCGCCTCGCTGACACCGGTGGATCCGATCGCCATCGGAGAATCCGTTGCCCGCCTGCTCGACGCCGGGATCGATGGCATCCACTTGGACATTGCGGACGGGCACTTCGTGCCCTTCGTCACGTTCGGGCCTCGCGTCGTGGAGTCCCTGCGCAAGTTGACGTCGTGCGTGCTGGACGTGCACCTTCTCGTAGATGATCCGGAGCTGTACATCCCAGCGCTGCTGCAATGCGGTACAGATCGCATAGCCTTCCACGTGGAGGCGACTAGGTACCCCTGGCGAGTTGTGTCTGCCATGCGCGCGTCCCGCGTCGAGGTCGGCGTTGCCGTCAACGCCATCACGCCGTTGACGAACCTCGAGATGCTTGGGCATGACGTCGACTTCGTGCTCGTGCTCGCGACGGACCACACCGTGAACGGCGATCATGCGCTGCCCCTCGCTGCCGAGCGAGTCCGGCACCTGCGCTCCATCCTGCCGGAGACCGTGCGGGTGGAGGTCGATGGCGGCGTCACGATGCGCAACATC
>JAJYMP010000620.1 GCA_021786915.1 Chloroflexota bacterium | reverse complement strand
AACTCGGCTTGATCAGTCATCACCGAGTCGAATCGCCGTTCCCCACGCTCGGCCCACCGGCCAGGAGGCCGTCCTGGGGCGCGGGCCACGCTCGCGACGCCTCGAATTGATGCGCGGGTGACTCAGGCAGGGGCGGGTGACTGATAGCAGGGAAGGATTGGGGAGCCGGCACGGACCAGCGGCGCGCCTCGCCGCTCGCGATCTCCACGCGCCGCCCCACCTCGCTATCGTGTAGCCCTGTGCATGTGCGGCTAGGCGCCCGCGAATGACGGGGCCCAAACCGTGGACATCTCACTCGGCGAATCGCGCATCCTCGCCCTCGAGCCGCGGCTGGGCCGCGACGACGCCCTGCGCCGCGCGGAGGAGAAGAAGACCGGCGCACTGGGCAGCGGCATCGGCGGGCTGCTCTCGCGGCCCAAGCCCGAGGACGTGGTGCTCGCAGCCACGCAGCACCGGATCGAGCCCTTCTGGCATGTCGTCTGCACCGCGCACTACAAGTACGACCGGTCGCGAACCTACACCGTGCCGGCCAGCGCCCCGGACGTGCGCGGCGTGACGGTGCTGGGCGAGGACTACGGCGTGGTCACGTCCGGCAAGAGCCCGGCGTCGTTCGCGATGCCGGTCCTCGAGCACTGCACGGAGGACCGGCGCGAAGAGGTCTGGATCGACGGACTGACCGCCCAGGCGCTGGGCAACGGCGCCGCGCTCATGGCCGGGCCCAGCACCGAGGTCGCCGACCCGGCCGCGCTCGCAGCCGACGGCACGATGGTCGTCACCCCGGACCACCGGGCCTCGGCCATCGTCCGCCAGCTGCTCGCCAAGCTGATGGTGCCGCTCCAGGCGGACCAGATCTTCGAGGAGCAGCTCGGCGTGCCCAGCCTCGAGCTCGTCTACCGCCCCATCTGGGCGTTCGAGTTCGAGCTCCCGGCCAAGGGCAAGCGCGGCGTGGTGGAGGTCGACGGGCTGACGGGCGAGACGAGGACGGCCACCTCGCTCAGGCTCCAGATCAAGGGCCACATCAGCCGCGACGCCATGTTCGACATCGGCGCCGACACGATCGGGATGATCGTCCCCGGCGGCAACATCGCCATCAAGCTCGCCCGCGCCGCCATCGACCGCTCGTATTGAGCGCGCAGGCCGCCGACGCGACGACGGCGACGACTCGCGCTGGCGATCTCTTCGCGCCCGGCTACCGGGGCCTGTCGGCCGGCCTCGTCTCGACGATCACGCTGATCGCGGTCGAGTCGCTCGCGATCGGCACCGTGATGCCGATCGTCGTGCGCGAGCTCGGCGACCAGGAGCTCTACGGCTGGATCTACGCCGCGTTCTACCTGGGCAACATGCTGGGCATCTCGCTCGTGGGGCCCATCCTCGACCGGGTGCCGGTCCGGCTGCCGTTCGCGGTGGGCCTCGTGCTCTACGCCATCGGGCTGCTGGTCGCCGGCGCCGCCGCGTCGATGCCCATCCTCATCGCGGCCCGCTTCGTCCAGGGCTGTGGCGGCGGCACGCTCACCCCCACGAGCTACGTCGCGATCGGCCGGCGCCTCCCGCAGCACCTCCAGCCGCCGATGTTCGCGCTGCTCTCCGCGGCCTGGGTCGTGCCGGGGCTCATCGGTCCCTCGGTCGCCGCCCTCGTCGGCGGCGCGCTGGGCTGGCGGTGGGTGTTTCTCGGGCTGCTGCCCCTGCTCGCGCTGGCCGGTGTCGTGGCGCTCCGTGCGCTGGGCTCGGTGCCGGACGTCAAGCGCGGCGAGGAGGGCCCCGAGCACGCGGAGACGGCCCGTCGCGCGCCGTTCGCCCTGCTGTCGCTGCTGGGGGCCGGGCTGATGATCGCCGCGCTCACGGCGTCGGAGCCGCCGGTGGTCATCGGCGGGACCGCCGCCGGGCTCGTGCTGCTGGTGCCCGCGTTCCGGAGGCTCACCCCGCCCGGGACGCTGCGCCTCGCGCAGGGCGTGCCGGCCGCAGTGCTGCTGCGCGGGGCGATGACGTTCGGCTTCTTCGCGGCCGACGGATTCCTCGCGCTCCTCCTCCAGACCTGGCGCGGCACGACGCCGCCCCTGACGGGCGTCGTGTTCACGGTCACGACCATTGCCTGGTCGGTCGCCACCTGGCTCCAGGCGCGGCGCGTCGACCGCTGGGGCGTCGTGCGGTTCACGCGCCTCGGCTTCGTGCTGCTGGCGGTCGGCGCCCTCCTGTCGATCGCGGCCGCCGTGCCGGGCGTGCCGCCGGAGATCCTGGCCGTCACCTGGATCCTCGCGGGCTGCGGGATGGGCGTGATGTACAGCGCGGTGACGCTCGTGGTGCTGCGCCGCAGCCGGCCGTCGGAGCAGGGGAGCGCCACCTCCTCGCTCCAGCTGGCGGACATCCTGGGCACCGCGCTGGGCGTCGGCGCCGGCGGTGCGATCACGGCCGCGGGCACCCGTGCGGGGGGCGACGCGCTCGGCTGGGCGCTGGGCGCCACGTTCCTGCTGACAGCGGTCGTTGCGGCCCTTGGAGCGCTCGCGTCCGGGCGCCTCGGGCACGCAGGGCCCACCGAGAGCCCGCGGACGGCTGCGGTAGACTAGCCGTCCGGCGCCGCCCCTGCCCGACGGCGATCGCGCCACCTGCGGAGGTACTCCATCTCCATGTCTGCCGAGACGCTTCGCGCGAAGATCCGCGAGATCCCCGACTTCCCGAAGCCCGGCATCCTGTTCTACGACATCACGACGCTGCTCAAGGATCCCGCCGCCTATCACGAGTCGATCGAGCTCATGCTCGACCCGTACCGCGGCGACCACGTCGACCTTGTCGTGGGCATGGAGTCGCGCGGGTTCATCTTCTCCTCGCCGATGGCGTTCGAGCTCGGCACGGGCCTCGTCCCGGTGCGCAAGCTGGGCAAGCTGCCGGCGGACACCCTGACCGTCGAGTACGCGCTCGAGTACGGCTCGAACACACTCGAGATCCACCGCGACGCGATCCAGGCCGGCCAGCGGGTGCTGATCGTGGACGACCTGCTGG
Organism: Chloroflexota bacterium; assembly: GCA_021786915.1. The sequence goes on along the minus strand of JAJYMP010000620.1, from coordinate 660 downwards.
CCACGGGCGGCACGGTGCGCGGCACGATCGAGCTGGTGGAGCGGCTGAAGGGCGAGGTCGTGGGCCTGGCGTTCCTGGTCGAGCTCGAGTTCCTCAACGGTCGGGAGCGGCTCGAGGGGCGCAAGGTCACGAGCGTCGTCAAGTACTGACGCACGCGCGTCAGGCCATCCCCGTCAAGCCGATGCCCGAGGAGCCCGTCCCGCCCCCCGCCAACGACCCGCACCGGCGTCGATTCTTCCGCCTGTTCGCCGGCGACGTGGCGAGCTCGGTCGGGTCGATGCTGGGCACGGCGCAGTCGCTCCAGGCCGAGTCGGCGCGCTCGGCGCGGGAGCTGCTGGGGATCGGCGCGCCGCAAGCCGAATCTGCTGCGGCAGTGCCCGCGCCCGCGATGGCCCGCGCGCAGGGCCCCTTCCTGGCCGGCACGGCGGGCTATCGGGCGCCCTTCCGGTTCGAGGACGACGCCGTGTTCGCCTGGGACCAGCGCCAGCTGCCCGACATCCTCCAGGAGCTCGAGATCACGGGCGCCGCCAACGCCATCAACGCGATGGCCGAGGGCGCGGTCACGGGGGCCGCCGTCCAGGCGCAGCTCACCGCGGCGACGCTGGCCCTGGTCGCCGCCCGGGCCTGGGATTCGCGGCCGTTCGCCCGGCGGGCGACGAT
>JAJYMP010000779.1 GCA_021786915.1 Chloroflexota bacterium | reverse complement strand
CGTTGAGATGGAACAGCTTCGACACGGCGGCAGGCGCCGGCAAGTGCACCGAGTCGGTCGCGACGACGGCGGCGTTGTTGACCCAGCCGCCGAGGGGTGCGAAGGAGACAGCCAGGTCGCGGACGCGCTCCAGGTCGGCAACGTCGGAGGCGTCCGCGGCGAGCACCCCCCCAGGACGTCCCCGTTCCGAGAGCCAGGCGCCAGCATTCGCCGCCGTGTCGGGGTCGATCTCGATCCCGACCGCCGCCCACCCGTCGTCGGAGAGTCCCTCAAGGATGGCCCGTCCGATGCCGATCCCGCAGCCGGTGACCACTACGCTGCGCATCAGATCCGTTACCTCCTCAGGACTGCGTCGCGGGCGCGGCAAGAGACGTGCGGCCCGGCGGCAGCTCGACGAGGATCAGCGCCACGTCATCCGGGGCACTGCAAACACAGACCTTGATCTGCCCGCCGTCAGGGAGTGTCTGCGGAACGATCCCCGATCGAGGCGGGTAACCGGCGGAGGCGAGCCGCTCGGCGAGCTCCTCGATCCCCTCGACCTGGAGGTTGACGGCCATCAGGCCCGGGGCGCCCGGCTCGCGCCTCGCGGTGGCCAGGCGGGGCTGCTCGAACTCGACGAGCTCGAATTCGGACCCATCCGGGAAGTTGACCAGGACCGCATGCACCTTGGCGTCGAGATACCCGAACAGCCCCTGGATCGCCGCCGGCTCGTGGTAGTCGTCAAAGGTGACGGTGAGCCCCAGAAGCCCGTGGTAGTACGCAACCGCTCTGTGCATGTCGCTCACGGCGATGACCGGATGGAAAAGGCCCTTGACGTCCACCGGCACGGGGTCACCTCCTCGGGCTCTCGTAGCCCACTGCTACTCGGTCCAGATATGATATCTCATACCCGAACCAACCGACGAAGAGCGGAGCGAGACGACGTGACGAACGACCGCGAGATGCTCGCAGTGCGCAAGCCTGCGGCCGACGCCGGAGAGGTCGTCCTCCAGACGGTGTCCAGGCCGCAGCCGGCGCCAGGCCAGGTCCGGATCGCCGTAACCGGTGCGGGCATCTGCGGCACGGACCAGCACATTCTCGACGGCGACTACTACTCGAGGCCGCCCGTTACGCTCGGCCACGAGGTCGCCGGGCGGGTCGACAGCGTCGGAGCCGGTGTCACTGCTGGGTGGATCGGAGCACTCGTCGCCCCAGAGACTGCCTTCGCCACGTGCGGGCAGTGCCGCTGGTGTCGCGGTGGGCGCCCGATGCTGTGCGCCGAGCGCGTTTCCATCGGGTCGGGAGTGGACGGCGGCTTTGCGGAATCCGTGGTGGTTCCGGCCCGGAATCTCCACCAGCTCCCTGACTGGCTCGACGACCGGGCCGCCGCCCTCATGGAACCGCTCGCTTGCGCCTGCAACAGCCTCTTGGATCCGGGCCGCGTCGAGCCCGGGGACGTCGTGGTGGTGATCGGGGCCGGCCCGGTCGGGCTGTTGGCGGCCCAGGTGGCGCGCGCCGCGGGCGGCATCGTCCGGATTGCGGGAATGCGGTCCGATCTGGAGCGCCTCTCGATCGCCCGCGACCTAGGCTTCCCCACGCACAACATCGAGGAGCCGGATGACCGCGAGGCCCTCGATGCGCTTGGCAGGAGCCGCTCGATCGACGAGATCCTCGAGTGCGCCGGGGCCGGGGCCGCGGTCGCCTCCGCGATCCGGTTACTGCGTCCCGGCGGGCGCCTCGTGCAGATGGGCCTGCTCGCGGGCGACGTAGCCGTCCCGTTCGGAGACATCGTGACCCGCGAGCTCCAGGTCACCGCCGGGTTCGGCAGCTCTCCAGCGGCCTGGCGCCGGGCCGTGCGCCTCGTCGAGGAGCGAGCCGTCCGCCTCGAGCCGCTGGTGTCCCATGTCTTCCCGCTCCGCGAGCACGCGAGCGCCTTCGACTGCTTCGCCCGGCGTGACGGGCTCAAGACGATCTTCGATCCGCGCCTGGCCTGACCTGCTCGTCGCGCCGCGGCCGGGGCCAGCACCGGGCCCCGGCGGCGGCGGCGTCAGCTGGTGACGATCGGATCCCAACCCTCCTCGGGGGCGACGACGCGCGAGGAGTTGCCGTCGATGACCATCGAGCGGCCGTCCCTTAGCCGGAACCCGGTGCCCCACGTCTCGAGACGCTCGTCATGGATCCCATTCGCGCCGGCGGCGGCAGGCTTCGGCCAGATCGTGAGGATCAACAGCTCCTCATCCGTGTCATTGCGCAGCCGGTGGAAGACGCCCTCGGGGATGAACACCACCATGCCGGGCTCGAGTCGGTACGTCTTATGGCCCTCGCCCGTGTTGGGGTCGCCGCCGAGGTCGACGAGCGTGCGCCCACGAACGACGTAGTAGATCTCGTCGTTGTCGGGGTGGTTTCCGCCGCCCAGACCCTTGTGGGGGTCCACCCGTCCCTGGTTCAGAAGCAGGTCGTGGCGGCCAGTGGTCTCGCTGCCTAGGACGTGCTGTGAGTGGTAGGCGGGATCGGCGGGATGGGTGAAGGGGAGGATGTCATCGGTCCTGAGGACGAGGTAGCGCAGGTCGTCGGGCATTCCAGTCTCCTAGCTCAGTGGGTCGATCGGAGGGTCAGGGCGTCGGGAGGCTGCCTCCCGGGTTCATCGCGAGGTTGCCCCCGTCCACCGGGAGATTGACCCCGGTCACCATGGAGGCGGCGTCGGACAGCAGGAACAGGACCGGGCCGACGATCTCCTCCGGGCGTCCCATCCGGCCCATCGGAATACCCGCCATCATGCGGGCCACGTTGCCCGCCTTCGACGGGTCGGCCATGACCCCGATCAGGCCCTCGTTGACGAACTGGCAAGGGATGATGGAGTTGACCCGGATCCCGTGGCTAGCCCAGGCGACGGCGAGCTCCCGGGTCATCTGGTCCACGCCGGCCTTGCTCACGCCGAACGCCAGATTGCCCCTGCCCAGGGCCGAGGTACCGGCGATCGAGCTGACATTGACGATGCTGCCACCCCGACCGGCCGCGATCATGCGTCGGGCCACGACTTGCGCGAAGCGGATGTACCCGCCGACGTTGACCCGCATGACCTCTTCCCAGACGTCCATCGGGAAGTCCTCGGGGGCGCCCTGCTGCGGGTTGATGCCCGCGTTGTTGACGAGAGCGTCAACGGGCCCGAGGGTTCGCTCTACCTCGGCCACGAACGCCTCGATGTGCGCGAGGTCGGCCGCGTCACCCCGCATCGCCACGCACTGGCCGCCGAGTGCCCGCACGGCGGACACCGTCCCCTGCAGGCGCCCCTCGTCCAGGTCATCGAGCCCGAGGGCGGCGCCAGCCTTCGTCAACCCGATCGCCATGGCGCGGCCGAGCGCGCCCCCGGATCCCGTGATGATCGCCACGCGCCCGTCAAAGCGAAACAGGTCGTCGCTCATCGCAAGGTCCTCCGGATCGTGTCGACAACCCTCTCCGGGCTGGGGATCGTGAGCCGCTCCAGGTTCTCGGCGGCCGGCAACGGCTGATGGGGCGTCGTGATGCGCACGATCGGCCCGTCAATGTGGTCGATGGCCTCCTCGGCGACGATGGACACGATCTCGGCGCCCCAGCCGCAGAGCCGCGGGTTCTCCTCGACGGTGAACAGCTTGCCGGTCTCCCGCACCGAGGCAAGGACCGTCGTCATGTCGAGCGGGA
>JAJYMP010000182.1 GCA_021786915.1 Chloroflexota bacterium | reverse complement strand
ACTGGTCGTCGTGGTCGCTGTCGTCGCCTGCGGGTTGACCTCGGCGTGGGAGGTGGCGGCGGCACTGTCCCTCGCGACCATCGCCGGTTTCATCGTGCTGGCACGCGGGGTGCCCAGGGCGCCGCTGCGCTGGCACGCCCCAGCGGGGACGCCCACCGTCAGGCAGTTCCTATCCTTCGGTTCCGCCATGGTGCTCGTATCCGCGTCGGGCCTGGCGATCTCCCAGCTTGACGTCTTCCTTGTCGGCATGATCCGTGGCCGAGCGGCCGCAGGTCTGTACGCCCCCGCGTCGCTGCTCGCCAACCAGGTCGTCGCCCTCGCCGCGCTGCCCGCCAGCTTCCTGATCCCGCAGCTCGCCGCAGCAGCTTCGCGCGGCTCACATCGGGATGTGGGACAGCTCTACCGTTGGGCATCGCGCTGGGCGCTGGTCCTCGCCGCCCCCGCGGTCGGCGCCTGCTTCGCCGCGCCTTCGCAGGTGTTGACCCTGATCTACGGCAGCCACCTGCGAGCAGAGAGCGCGCCGCTCCGGATCCTGATGGCCGGCGTGCTTGTCCACCTGGCCTTCGGGTTTAACGGGGCGACGATGGACGCCTACGGCATGGCGAAGGCCATGGTCGCCCGGTCGGGACTCGGGCTCGCCGTGAGCGCCATCTCCTGCGCGGCGCTGATCCCGACTTTCGGCGCGGAAGGCGCCGCGACGGCGACGGCACTCGGCATCGCCGTGCTCAACGTCGTCGCCTCGATCGCACTGTACCGGCGGCACGGAATCGCGCCATGGGATCGGCCCCTGGTGGCCTGCCTCACCGCGGCGCTGCTTGCCACCGGGGCGGTCACCGCCGTCCTCGGCGCCATGCACGTCGATGCGCTGGTAGCGGTGGCGATCGGAGCCGGCACGACGCTGGCACCCACCTTGGCGTTGTCCCTCGCCGCGGGTCACGGAGAAGACTTCAAGCGGTTCACGCAGTTCACGCGCGAAACGGTGATACGTCGCCTCGGGACACCTGGCGCTCCGTCGTGACACTACCTGGGGGACTCGCGAGCGGCGCGTCCCAACACTCGCAGGCCGGGTACATGCAGGGCACGGCGCAACGGTGCCTTCAGCACCAACAGCATGGAGATCTCGTGTTCCTCGCGCAGCTCACGGACGTCGAGCGCCGCGCCGTAGCGCGAGATGGTCGCGGTCAGCGATTCGTGGAAGTACACCATAGGGGAGTCAGATGTCGGGCGCCGCTCGTATCCGGAGACGAGCAGCGCCCGACGAGCGGACCGGACGAGGCGCTCGACCAGATCGCGGTATGCAGACGCGTCAGCCTGGTGGATCAGCACGTCGAGGCAAATAGTCAGGTCGGCTTCGACGGGATGATCGGCGAGCGAGCCAACGAGGTGCGTCCCGTCGGGTCGTCCCATCGACGCGTTGGCGACCGACGCGGCGGACGCATCGATACCGATGTAGCCGGGCATATCGAGCCCACGGGTCGCTTCCCCGTCGCCGCACCCGACATCGAGGACCGACGTGGGGGCGACCGCCCTGAGTACCGACTTCAACAGACGCCGCTTGCGGCGGAGCGGTCCCCCTCGGCTGCCGACACCCGATCCGAGCTTGGGGTTGGTGGAGTAGCGCCATTCCCAGAAGGTCGAATTTGGGAAATGCTCCTGCCAAACCTCGGCGGTGGCCGCGTTCGCACGGCGGATCATGTCGTCGACAGCAGGCGCGCCCACCTCGAGGACCTGCCCGATCGGGTCGACCTGCTGGTGATAGTGGATCGACGCCGGGGCTGAGGTCTCCGGTGTGATGACACCGTCGATGTGCGTCGGCACGTTCCAGTTTGGTGGAAGCTGGGTGACGCCGATGCCTTGGGACGCCAGCGCCAGCGCCATCGATACTTGATCGACATGGACGTCCCAGCGTTGGAGGAGCTCGATCCGGTCCAGCAGCCACCTGGCCCACCTCGCCCAGCCTTCCGCCACGTCGGGCAGGATCCCGCCAGGTACGAGATAGAGCCCGCCGTTGCCGTTCCCAGACAACGTCGACGTGCCGGGCCGGTAGGGCACCGCCATCTGCTCTGGCTCTCCGACGCCGGCTGCTGCGAACACGGTCGACAACACCTCGACCGGAGGGTTTGGCAGATCGACCGGTGTCATAGCCACGTGATCCGGCGGGATCTCCAGCAATCGGGGATCTTCGAAGATGAGCACATCCGTGTCGCACAGCACGTGAAGACCCTGGAGCCCCTGCGCGGCGAGACTCAGCGCACCGGAGATCTTGTTGCAGTGCGGAGAGCGGGCGTCGAACGGGCTGACGGGATCGACGGCCACGCCCCGTTGACGGAGATACTCGGTCACATCGGCCCTTGGTGCTCCGACGACGTGCACCGTCAGATCGCCGGGGTCGACCCCGGCGATTCGCCTCGCCGAGGCGAACCACCGGATGGCCTCGAGAGAGAAGCGAGGATGCGTGTCCACAACGCACGCCAGGCGCCCACGATCCCCGGGGTCCGGCGACGCCCGGCCCTCCGTCGCACCGGGCGACCGCGACACCGCGGAGCTGTCACGCCCGGATTCGCGCTCGTCAGGCTCTCTGCGGTCGGAGATCACCGGGCGAGTATGACACCTCGCCGGCGCACAGCGCCGCGGGCAACCGCAGGTCGACGGCGACGCTGAGCGAAGTCGTCCGCGGTTCCGTACAGCTGCCTCGCGCCAGCGCGGAAGGATCCTGATGACGATGCTAGCTTCGGCAGCGTGTCTGACCACGAATTTTCAGCAGAATGGCTAGCGCGACTGGCTGATCTGAACGCCGCGATATTCAGCTGTGGCGAGCCTCTGATGGGCAACCTTTGTTACGAGCACGAGCAGAACGACTACGTCCATGCAGCACCGCATGAACTTCTCAGACCGAAGCGCGATCGCCTGCGATCTGCTCTGGCAGGCTGCGGGCGTGTTCTCGAGGTGGGCATGAACGGAGGCCACTCGGCGCTTGTGTCATTGAGTTCCAATCCGACTCTCGAATTGCACGCCGTCGACATCTGCGAGCACCGCTACGCCTACCGAGCAGCTGAGTGGTTACGTAACGAGTTCGGTGACCGCTTCATTTTCCATGAAGGTGACTGCCGAGTCGTGCTTCCTCGTCTAGCTGCGGCCGGCCACCGCTATGACGGTTTCCATATTGATGGCGCCAAGTTTACCTACTTCGAGGATGTCTTGAACGCATCTCAAATGATTTCAGGCCAGTCCGCAATGATCGTGATGGATGACAGCAACCAGCCCGCTGTGCAACGAACATGGTCTGCCCTTATCCGACTTCGGGTCGTCGCCCATACAGCCGAATTTCCTCCTATGCCATCGTCGGAGAGATACCGCAATCAAGTCGGGCACCTGCGCGCGCTTCCGCCATGGCTGCGGGCAGGTCTCTCTCCGTTCGACTACTACCTGGAAGCTCGCAGAAAGGTACCGCCGTACCTGGCTCGAGCGCGACGGAGGATCTTGCCTTCGCGGTCTTGACCGGTCCGTCCACCGGCGCCAGCGCGAACGGATTGCCCTCGCGACACCTTCTACCCTACGTTCCGCAGGTCGGGTGACCCCTTCAGCGTGATTTTCGGGGACCGAAGTGCTCGCCACGCGAAGCGATCCGGAGGGAGAGCTCCTCGAGGTCGATGAGCAG
>JAJYMP010000115.1 GCA_021786915.1 Chloroflexota bacterium | reverse complement strand
GCGCACCAGGCCGGGGTCGGCCGGCAGGTACCCGAACGGGCCGAGCTCGCTGTACCGGTAGCCGGCGGCGGCCGCCTCGTCCAGGTATCGCCGCCAGGGGGTCTGGAGCGGGTCGCCGGAGGGGTTCCAGACGCCCCACGAGTCGGGGGCGGTGCCGAGGAGGAGGTTCGGGTAGGACATGTCGGTGGGCATCGCCGGGCTCCTGTCAACGGCCGGGGAACGCGGTCGAGTGGGTGGTAGGGGCACCCGCGCGGGATGGAACGCCCATCGCGGGTGCCCGTACCTGAGGCGACGGAGGAGTGGAAGACCCTGGCCGCCTCGTTGGCACGCTCCAGGCCGGAGGATTCGGACCTAGAACGTTTTAGGTCACGTTAGCCACGCGCGCTCGCCGTGTCAATCCCCTTGTGCGCGCGATGTGCGCGCGAGCCGCGCCTGTGGGCCGGTCAGCCCGCCAGCAGGCGGCGGGCGAGGTCGACCGCGGCCCCGGCGTCGGGGGCGTGGCCGTCGGCGCCGATCTGGGCGGCGAACTCGGGCGTGGTGGGGGCGCCGCCGACGACCACCTTGGCCGGCAGCCCGGCGGCGCGCACCGCCTCCACCACGCCGCGCATGCCGGGCATCGTGGTGGTCAGCAGCGCGGACAGCCCGACGATGTGGGCGCCCCGCTCCCGGGCCGCCTCGACGAACCGCGCGGCCGGGACGTTGACGCCGAGGTCCACGACCTCGAGCCCGGCGCCCCTCCACATCATCCCGACCAGGTTCTTGCCGATGTCGTGGAGGTCGCCCTCGACCGTGCCCACGACCGCGGTGAACTCGGGCGCCACGCCCGCCGCGGCGAGCAGCGGCTCGAGGATCGCCGTGCCGGCCTTCATGGCCCGCGCGCTGATGAGCATCTCGGGGACGAAGATCTCGCCGTCCTGGAAGCGGCGCCCCACGTGGTCCATGGCGGCGGTCATCGCGTCGAGCACCCGCTTGGGGTCCTCGCCCGCGTCGGCGGCGGCCTGGGTGAGCGCCGCGGCGGCGGCGCGGTCCCCCGCCTCCACGGCGGCGGTGAGGGCGGCGAGGTCGGCCATGGTCGGTACTCCAGTCCTGGCGGCACGGCGCGGTGGCCGCTTGGCGTGGGCCCGCACCGACCCACCGCGGTGCGCGACGTCTGCTTCGCGCCCCTCGTGCACCGCGCATGCGACCGGCTATCCTCGGCATGTTGCGGGCTCGAACAGGCGGCACTTGGTACACTGACATAGAACGTTTTAGGTTGCAAGATCGCCGCCTCGCTCCCGTGCGTCAATCCCCCGCTCCGGCGCGGACGCCACGAACTCGGAGGGAGCATGCCGGACCGAACGCCGGACACCAAGAAGCGGACAACGATCAAGGATGTGGCGCGGGCTGCCGGCGTGTCGCCCGGCCTGGTGTCGATCGTCCTCAACGACATCCCCGGCGCCAGCGACGCAAACCGCGAGCGCGTCCGCCAGGTCGCCCGTGACCTCGGCTATCAGCCGGATGCCCGGGCAAGCCTTCTCCGTCGGCGCCACGCGAACCTGATCGGCGTCTCGTTCTTCGTCCAGTCCGCGTTCCACGGCGACCTGCTCCCGGGCGTCTACGCGTCCGCCGAGACGGCCGGCTATGAGGTCGCCCTCAGCGGATGGACCGCAGAGAGGCCCGAGGAGAGCGCCATCCGGGCGTTGCTGGGCCTGCGCTGCGACGCCCTCATCATTCTCGGCGCGGAACTCACCGAGCCAGCGCTCGCCGAGCTCGACGCGGACGTCCCGACGGTGGTTGTCGGTCGCCGGCTCGTCGGGCCGGTCGCCGACAACATCCACACCGACGATGGCATCGGCATGCGTCTCGCGGTGGAGCACCTGGCCTCGTTGGGACACCGGGACATCGCCCATGTCGACGGCGGGCGCCACAACGTCAAGGGTGAGGACCGGGTCGCAGGCTATCACGCAGCCATGACCGCCCTTGGTCTCGCCGACTGGGTGCGGGTCATCCCGGGCGGCCAGACGGTCGAGGCCGGGGCTGACGCTGGAGCCTATCTGCTCGAGGTAGAGCGCCGCCCGAGCGCGATCGTCGCCTACGACGACGACTGCGCTTGGGGCATCATGGCCGTCCTCCAGTCCGCGGGCGTCCACGTCCCCGAGCAGATATCCGTCGTCGGCTACGACGGAAGCAGGATGTCGCGCCTCGTTCCGCTGGCCAGCATGACCACTGTCCGGCAGGAGGCCGAGGCGCTAGCGAAGCTGGCCGTGGAGCGCGCCGTCGAGCGCGTCGAGAACGTGGTGACCGACCACGAGGAGATCATCCTGCGACCGACGCTCACGGTCGGGAGCAGCACGGCGCCAGTGGCCTGAGGGAACCGGATTCTCGGGCGGGCCGCAGGAACCGCCGCGGCACGGTGTGGCGGGCCCCTGTGGCCGCTGTACCGCTACGCGTTCTTGCGCACGTCGATGATGATCGCGACGACGATCACGACGCCCTGGACGACCGGCACCCAGAAGGGGCCCACGTTCAGGAGGTCCATCGCGTTGCCGAGGACGCCGATGATCAGGGCGCCGACGACCGTCCCCCACACGGTGCCGATGCCGCCCGTGAAGCTCGTGCCGCCGATGACGGCCGCGGTGATCGCCTGGAGCTCGAAGCCCTGGCCCAGGCCCGGCTGGCCCGAGTCGACGCGGGCCGCGAGCACCATGCCCGAGAGGCCGGCGAGGAGGCCCGCGAAGGCATAGATGCCGAGCTTCGTCCTCGTCAGGTTGATGCCCGACACCACCGCGGCCTGCTCGTTGCCGCCGACGGCGTACACGTGGCGGCCGAATCGCGTGTTGTTGAGCATGAGGTGGGTGAGCACCGCCACGACCACGAGGATGACGATGGGCATCGGCAGCCACGAGATCCCGAACAGGTTCGCCTGGCCGATGAAGTCGTACTCCGGCGTCAGCGAGGACACGGGCCTGCCGTTCGTGTAGAGGTAGTCGACCCCCCGCGCCGCCGTGAGCATGCCGAGCGTCGCGATGAAGGGCGGGATCCTGAAGCCCGCGATCAGGCCGCCGTTGATCAGGCCGCACAGGGTGCCGACCCCGAGGGCGGCCAGGAGCGGCACGATGACGGGCGGGTCGAACCCGGGGTACATCTTCGAGCTCCAGTCCGCCTGCTGCGCGAACGAGGCGGAGAGGACGGCCGCGAGGCCCAGGATCGACCCGATCGAGAGGTCGATGCCGCCCGAGATGATGACGACCATGACGCCCAGGCCGAGGATGCCGTACACGCAGCTCTGGCGGACGGTGTTGATCAGGTTCTGGCCCCCGACGGACTTGCCGTTCGTCACGATCGCCAGGAGCGCCATCCCGGCGATCAGGATCAGCACGATCAGATACTTGCGGACGAATGCCCCGAGGCGCTCCCGGGAGGGGGAGACGGCGGAGGTGGTCGAGGTCATGTCTCCAGCTCCCTTCAGGCTGCCTGCCGCTCGCCGGTGGCGGCCTGCATGATCTTCTCCTGCGTCGCGTCGGCCCGGCTGAACTCGCCCGTGAGGCGGCCCTCGTGCATCACCAGGACGCGGTCGCTCATCCCGAGGATCTCGGGCATCTCGGACGAGACCATGAGCACCGCCTTGCCCTGCTGGGCGAGGACGGACATCAGGCGGTGGATCTCGGCCTTCGCGCCGACG
>JAJYMP010000674.1 GCA_021786915.1 Chloroflexota bacterium | reverse complement strand
GCTGTACGGGTTGCCCCACAGGCTCGGCCGACCGACATAGACGGCGTAGGGCGGCATCCGCCAGCCGCGGGTCCGCTGCCGCTGAATGCGCCGGCTCATCCCTCCCCTCCCCAGAAGAACCCGACGACGAAGCCGAGGCAGCCGAGCAGCAGGGCCACGGCGAGGAGCAGGGCGGCCTGCGACACGAGCGCCCACCAGTCGGTTGGGGCGAGCAGCAGGGGGCCGGACTCGGGGGGCAGGTGGTCGAGGGGGAGGCGGGCGAGGTCGGTCATCGGACCAGCTCGGCGAAGCGTGCGAGATAACGCGCTTCGGCATCGGGCGGCGACCAGCCAGTGATGGTCACCGGCAGAGGCGCGAGGCCGTCCTGCGACCACGGGTGGACCGTGCGCGACATGAGCGCATCACGCTCGGTCAGGAGAATGCGGTTGTCGGCGTCCTTGACCTCGACGGGGAGAGCGAGGTCAAGGGAGAAGCGGTAGGCGATCGCGTACCAGACCTGCTCTTCGATCTCCCGGTAGCCCGCAAGCTGCCGTTTCAGCGGACGCGGCACATCAACCACGTATGCCTCCGTCGCGTCGTGAAGCAGGGCCGCCAGTGCATGCTCGGGAGCGACCGCCTCGGACAGCAGCACGCAATGCTCGGCGACGCTATAGAAACGGTCGACGTGGCCGCCGTAGCGGCACAGCAGGGACAGGGAGTGGGCGATGTCGCCCATGTCGATTTCGTCGGGGCGCGGGTCGAGCGGGTAGAACAATCGTCCGGAGAACGTTTGCATCCAGTCGCCTCGTTGCCAGGTGCTCATCGGGCGTACCACGAAGCAAACTCGTCGAGGTCGAGGACGATGAGCGTCCGGCGACCATGTCCGGGACCTGGTGCGTCGCCGAGCACGACGGCGCGGAGAATGCCGGCTTCGACAGGGATGGCACGAAGCCAGCTGTCCAGCCGTTCGGGGTAGGCCACGCCGTTCTTGCACTGGACGCGGAGCCAGCCGGGCACGTCCACGTCCACCTTGTCGCCGTACTGGCCGACGCGGCGACCGCCGAGCACGGCCGCGACCTCACGCTCGAAGGCATTGCCGCGAGCCCGGGCCGTCTTTCCGCGACGGGACTTCTCGGGTGTCGGGGCGGAGCGCGGCGGCACGCCCTTGGCGCCGTTGAGGGTGGCCGTGGGCTCGCCGGGGTAGTGCATGGGGAGGTCGTTCACGGCGCGTCTCCCGCGAGGGTCAGGCGGAGGGCATCGAACACGACGGTCGGTTCGAGTTCCGGGGTGTGGCAGGGAGAGTCGCAAACCGCCCGCGCCGCCTCTTCGATCCTGCGCAGCCGCTCGACCTCGGCTGTCGGCACCAGCGTCCAGTCGGGGAGGGCGGCGAGGATGGCGGTGGCAGCCTCGTCGAAGTAATCCACGGCGACGAGAGACTGCACCGTGTCCGACAGGTAGGCGGGCTTGCGGGGTGTGACCACGACGCGGAACGTCTTCGCCAGCGCCGCGATCTGCTCCGGGGTCGGGGTCATGGCCGGGGGTCCACGATGGCGAGGACGGCGGCGCGAGACACGTATTCATCCGTCGCCCAGACCATGCGATCGACATTTCCGCCGAAGCCACTGCCCGTCCGGCCCGAACCCGGCAGCGCCTCCACCGCCGCCCTGATCCGCTCACGCTCGGCGCCAATGGCTTCGGCTTCGATCGTGGCGATGATGAACAGCTCAGACTCATGTGACCTGCCGAACCACGGGGCGTGCCACCGCAGCGTGTCAAGCATCCGCCTGCCGGCCCAAGTCGTCGGTTCCGTGGTCACGCTGCACCTCCTGGGGGTTCTGGGGGCTCGAACCAGTCGCCTGCATCGGCTGGCGCGGCGACGGACGAGGGCAGGGGCTGAGGGGAGATCGCAGCGGCCCTCCGCATTCGGCGATCCCGTCCGATCACCTCGATGAGCCTGCCGTCCTCGGCGAGTCGGCTGATCGCCGGCCAGTACGGGCCGTCGCGGAGGTCCTCAGCGGTCCGGTTCGACGTCGCGACCGTGGGGAGCATCGCCTCGTACCGGGCGTTGACGAGGGCGTAGACCAGCTCGCCGGTCCAATCGGTGACGTTCTCCCGACCGAGATCGTCGAGGACGACGAGCCCCCGGTGGGCCGCGGCGCCGCGGATCGCCCTGGTCGTGTCGCGGTCCTCTGGCGGCAGCCCGATCTCGAGGCGCATCGTCGTGAGCGCGTCGGCGACGTTGACCCAGCGGGCCGGGAAGCGGCACGCGCCGTAGACGCCGGCCGCCAGGTGCGTCTTCCCGACGCCCGGCGGACCGATGAGGACGAGCGACCTGATGTCGCCGGCCAGGACGGCCCGCGCCGCCTCGAGGGCCGCCCGCTGCGACGGCGTGGCCGGCTCGTAGGTCTCGAGCGTCCGGTCCCGGAAGCGAAGCGGGATGTCAGAAGCGTTCGAACGCATCGGCGGCCTCCTTCGCGGTGGGGCGGTACTCGCTGCCGGCCTTCCCGTTGCGAGAGCCGCCTGGCAGCGGGTTGAGGCGCTTCATCGCGCCGTAGACGTACTGGCGTCCGTCCCGCATCGACCGGTCGAGTGTCTCGAGCGCTTCGATGAGGGCGGGGGCCCCATGCTGGTCGACGAGGCGGGCCAGCTCGACCAACGCCGCGCCTTCGGGGACGTAGACCGAGCGCTCCCGGGCGAGCCAGGACAGGATCTCGGCGACGTCGTCACTCGCGCGCGCGACCGTCGCCCTCGCCGTCGCCGAATCCGTCGCCTCGTAGCCGTCGCCACGGCGTTGCGGGCGCGTCGTGGCGCGCGCGTCGCGTCCCGCGCGGGGCGTTACCGTTTCAGGGTGTGACGTCACGCTATTCGGCGTCACTGTTACCGCGTCGTCACCCGGTAACGTCACGTCACCGTCACGCGGCGTCACGTCTCGCAGGGTCATACCCGCGTCTTCGGGGGTCCGCCCGCCCTTGAGCTTGTTGCAGCTCCGGCAGGACGTCACGAGGTTCTCTTCCGTCGTTGGCCCGTCCGGAACGACGTGCTCGGCGATGAGCCACTCGCGGGGTGAGTCGGCCGTCCCGCAGTAGCGGCAGGTGAAGTTGTCTCGCTCGAACACCCGCTGGCGGAGGCGGTAGAGCGCCGTCCGCTGAGCGCCGGTCAGCGGATCGTGGTACTCGGGATCGGCCCGCTTCCGTGACCTGAACCGGGCGACGCGGTCCGCGATGGTGGTGTCGCCCTCCTGCAGGATCTCCCAGCCCTCGACGTCGAGACCTCCACCCGCGGCCTGGACAAGATCGCCCTGGGCGAGAAGGAAGGGGATCTGCCGGGAGAACCGCCGACCCCTGCCATCGGGACCCTCCAGGAGCACCCGCAGCAGGCGCTCGGACTCAAAGTGCCCGCGCGTCGGCTGCTCCTCAGCGAGCTCGAGCGTCCCGTAGAAGGCCACGATGGCATCGGCCGGGTAGGCGGGGCGCCGGGGCGTCCCGTCGTCATTGCACGTCCCGAACGCCTTCCGGCGGTAGGTGCCGACGACCTGACGAATGGTGTACCTGGGCGGCATGTTCAGCTCGCCTCCTCCGCGCGATACTTGGCCGCCTTGGCGTTCAACTCATCGCGATGGGCAACGCGATAGGCAGCCCTCTTGTCGCTACTCATCGCCCTGCCCCCCGTCGAGGCCTTCGCGTTTGGCCCAAGCCTTGTGG
>JAJYMP010000661.1 GCA_021786915.1 Chloroflexota bacterium | reverse complement strand
AAGCGGGATCACCAGTGTCGCCGTCCATCGCCTGCCTCCCGTCACGTGCTCGACCGGGAGACGCCGCAGTTCGGGGTTCGTTGCACGCCCACGACCGCGGCGCGCCAAGTCCGGCGCGATGATCCGCACCCGGATCCACGGGCGCAAGAGGCGTCAGGCCTCGAGGTTCAGCTTGATCTTCTCCGCCAGGCTCCGCCCGATCCCGGGCACGGCCGCGATCTGCTCGACCGGCGCCTCGCGGACGCGCTTGGCCGAGCCGAACACCTTGAGCAGCTCCCGCTTGCGCTTCGGCCCCACGCCCGGCAGCTCGTCGAGCGCGGACCGCACGGTCTTCTTGTTGCGCAGGCTGCGGTGGTACGTGATCGCGAAGCGGTGGGCCTCGTCCCGCAGCCGCTGCACCATGTACAGGGCCTGCGAGGTGACGGGCAGCACGACCGGTGCCTCGCGGTCGGGCAGGATCAGCTCCTCGCGCTCCTTGGCCAGGCCGCACATCGGCAGGTCGCCCAGGCCCAGCTCGTCGAGGACCTCCTTGGCCGCCGTCACCTGGCCCCGCCCGCCGTCGATGATCACGAGGTCTGGCATCGCCCAGCGGCGCGCCTCCTCGTCGCCCTCCTTGCCCGCGCCGGTGTTGCGGAAGCGTCGCCGGAGCACCTCCTGATGGCTCGCGAAGTCGTTGGCGCCCTGGACGGTCTTGATCTTGAACCGCCGGTACTCGCCCGACCGCGGCTTGCCCTCCTCGAACACCACCATCGAGCCCACCGACTCGGCACCCTGGAAGTTGCTGATGTCGTAGCACTCGATGCGCATGGGCGGACCGGGCAGGCCGAGCGCGGCCGCAAGCTCCTCGAGGGCGCCCAGCGTCTTGCCCTCGTCGGCGAGCCAGCGGGCGGCCTCGCGGGCGAGCGACTCGGCGGCGTTGCGGGTGGCCAGGTCGAGCAACTCCCGCTTCCCGCCGCGCTGCGGGGTGCGGATCCTGACCCTGCTCCCCCGCTTCGCCGCCAGGAACGCCTCGAGCGCCGCGGTGTCGACCAGAGCGCGCGGCACCAGCACCTCGCGAGGCACGCTGGTGGCGCGGGCGTAGTACTGCTCGAGGAAGCTCTCGAGCACCTCGTCGTCGGCGACGTCGCGCGGCGTGTCGAGGAAGAACACGTCGCGGCCGACCATCTTGCCGTTGCGCACGACGAACAGCTGGACGGCTGCCTGGTCGTCGCGCCGGGCCAGGGCGGCGAGATCGAGCTCCGTCCGGGCGAACGCCGCCATCTTCTGGCTCTCCATCGTCCGCTCGATGGCCCGGATCTTGTCGCGCAGGACCGCGGCGCGCTCGTACTGCTGCTGCTCGGCGGCGAAGCCCATCTGGTGCTCGAGCCCGTCCACCACCGCGTCCGCGTTGCCCTCGAGGAACAGCTCCACCTGCTCGATGTCGGCGCGATAGGCGCGCTTGCCGATCGCCTCGATGCACGGGCCCTGGCAGCGCTTGATGTGGTACAGCAGGCAGGGCCGCGCCAGGGCGCGCCTGCCCTCCTTGATGTCGAGGGTGCAGGTGCGGAACGGGAACAGCCGTCGGACCAGGTTCATCGCCTCGTCCACGCTTGACGCGCTGGCGTAGGGGCCGAAGTAGCGGCTGCCGTCGTTGGGCAGCTTGCGGGTGCGCTCGACGCGGGGGAAGTCGTCGGCCAGCGTCACCTTGATGTACGGATAGCTCTTGTCGTCCTTGAGCCGGACGTTGAATCGCGGCTTGTACCGCTTGATGAGGTTGGCCTCGAGCAGCAGCGCCTCGCTGACGCTGTCCACCTCGGTGACCTCGAGGTCGACGACCCGGTCGATGGCCTGGCGGATGCGGTGGACCTCGCCGCGGCTGCCTGGCGACTGCTTCTGCCAGTAGCTCCGGACCCGCTGGCGCAGGCTCTGCGCCTTGCCCACGTACAGCACCGTGCCGTGCGCGTCCTTCATCAGGTACACGCCCGGGCGGTCGGGCAGGTTGTCGAGGATGGCGGCGAGCTCCGGGTTCACCCCCTGATTCTGCGGCAGGTCGCCGGTCCGTGACGCCGTCGGCGTCGAGCGGGGGAATCAACGAGGCCGGGCATTCCGCCCGGCCTCGTTCGCGGGTACAGATCCGGCGGCGACGCCGCCGGATCTAGGACTCAGTGGAAGACCAGGCGGCCCTCGATCGCCGGCGACACGGTCCCCTCATGCGCGATGTAGTCGATGACGGCATCGCGGACATAGAGCTGGGTGTCGTGGACGATCTGGTTGAGCGGCCACAGGCTGACGCCGTTGTCGTTGAAGTTGCACGAGCCGGCGGCGAGGTAGTTCACCGTCGAGACGTTGTAGTACTTGCTTGCGTCGCTGAAGTTCACGGGCACGCCGCCGATCGTGAACGATTCGACGTTGTTGCCGTCGGGCAGTGCCGGAGACGTGTCCTTGTACGTGATCTTGCCAACGCTGTTGGTGTCGATCATGCAGGTCGTGTAGTGCGAGTAGCCGCCGTAGCTGGGCAGCACGTACTTGTAGTAGTAGTAGTTGCGGTAGGCGCGCTCCAGCACCGCCTTGATCTGCGGCCCGTTCATCTTCATGACGACGAGCGAGTTCTCGTAGGGCATGCCGGCGAACATGTCCGAGACCTTGAGCGTGACCGGGCTGGCCGGCGTCGCTCCGGTCGCCATGAGCGTGTTGGTCATGGCGCCCGAGAGATGGACGTCGACGTCCGTGATGCCCTTGTTCGCGAGCTCCCAGACCGATGCGTCGGCCTGGAGGTTCGCTCCGTTGGTCTCCTCGGTGAAGGCATTGCGCGTGTCGATCGGCGCGGTCGTGTTGCCCACGACCTTCGAGTTGTAGTCGTTGAGCACTGCCGCGTACGGATCGACGATCGCCTTGGTCGCCGGGTCCTCGGGGGTGGAGCTGGTGACGGCGAGGTACTGACCCGCGCTCGAGACGGTCCGGTACATCGCCTTGTTGGCGATCATCCAGTTGGCGTCGGCGACCAGGGCGTCCGAGGCAGGCTTCGAGATGTGCTTGCCCGACTGCGCCTTGACGTAGTTGACGAACGCGTTGAGCTGGTTGATCGCTGACGTGACGTTGTTGGCGCCGAACGCCGTCTTGATGCTGGCAAGCTTCGACAACAGCGCGCTCCGGATGCCGGCGTTGTCGATCGCCTTCGAGGCGAAGAACGCGTTGACGTCGGCGACCGTCAGCGAGTACTTCGGCAGGACGCCGAGGATGACCTCGCCGAGGTAGTTGTTGTAGCGGTAGGCCTGGTTGATGATCACCGGCTCGCCGTTCGGGCCGGCCACGATCGTCGGCAGGAACTTGTAGTCGCCGGACCCGTAGGCAGGGTTCGTGTGGCTGTGGCCGCCGATGATGGCGTCGACGCCGGGCACCTCGGCCGCGAAGTTCGTGTCGACGTTCTTGTCAACCTCGACGCTCTTCGGGTCCTCGGTGAAGCCGATGTGCGTGAGCGCGATGACGATGTCGCCCTTGGCGGAGAGCGCCGGGGCGTACTTGTCGCCGGCCGCGATCGGGTCTCTGAACGTGAGGCCCGCGATGTTGCTGGGCAGCTCGTAGTTCGGGACGCGGTGGTTGGTGATACCGAGGATGGCGACCTTGATGCCGCCGAGGTCCTTCTCGATGTACGGCTTGACGCCCTGGCCGCCGTCGGCCGCGGCGAGGCCGTAGGCACCGGTGT
>JAJYMP010000396.1 GCA_021786915.1 Chloroflexota bacterium | reverse complement strand
TCCTGGAACGGCCGGCTCGCAGACGGCACCTACGCTGCGCAGGGCCTCTACACCGCGCGCCTGACGGTCGTATCACCGTACGGCACGCAGACCCTGGCGCGCAGCGTCTGGGCGAGCGCCTTCCCCGGGTCGCTCTCGTCGAAGACGGTGAAGCCGGGGCAGGTCCTCACGGTCAGCTTCTCGAGCACCGAGCCGCTCCGGAACTCGCCCCGGGTCACCTTCCGCCAGCCAGGGCTGGCGGCGGTCACGATCACCGCGACCAGGCTGGCCAACGGCACGTATCGCGCCCGGTTCACAGTGCGCGCAGGATCCGCCGGCGCGGCCAGCCTGCGGATCGCGGCCACGGACACGGGCGGTCACGCGAACGCCACGATCTACGGACTTTCGGTCGGCTCGTGATCACGGCCGGACCCGTACACTGCGCCGCGTGAGCATCCTGCCAGAGCAACAACGTCCTCCGGAAACCGACGCCCACGAAGCTGCGCCCGTCATCCCCGCCGAGTCGGCCGGGTATGCCGGCACATGGGTGGTCCTCCCCACGTACAACGAGGTTGCCAACCTCGAGGCCATCTCGGCCGCGATCCTGGCCGCCCTCCCGGGCTGCACGCTGCTCGTCGTCGACGACGGCTCGCCTGACGGCACCGGCGACATGGCGGACCGGATGGCGGCCGCGAACGACCTCGTCAGGGTCCGGCACCGCAAGGCCAAGGAGGGCCTCGGCCGGGCGTACCTCGACGGGTTCAGCGTGGCGCTCGCGGGAGGGGCGGAGGTCGTCGTCCAGATGGACGCCGACTGGTCGCACGATCCGGGAGCCCTGCCGTCGCTGGTCGGCCCCGTGCTGGACGGCCGGGCGGACCTGGTGATCGGCTCGCGGTACACGCCGGGCGGCGGCACCGCGAACTGGGGCCTCGTGCGCCGCATCATCTCGCGCTCGGGCTCGCTGTTCGCGCGGACCGTCCTGCGTCTGGCGCCCAATGACCTGACCGGCGGGTTCAAGGCCTGGCGCTCCGCGACGCTGGCCTCGGTCCCCGCCGACGGGATCCGCGCCGGCGGGTACGTGTTCCAGATCGAGATGAGCTATCGGGCGACCCGGCTCGGCGCCCGCCTGCTGGAGGTGCCGATCCTGTTCCGGGACCGGCTGGCAGGGCAGTCGAAGATGAGCCGCCGGATCATCTTCGAGGCGTTCTTCGTCGTGGTGAGCCTGCGCTGGGACGAGCTCCGCGGGCGCGGGCCGAAGCGCCCGGTCCGGTCATGAACCCCGCCGCACCCGCATGACCGCCTCGTGACCGGGCCCGCGCCCCGTGACGGCTGGCGCCCGGGTTCGGGCGAGGGCGACGAGGCGGTCCAGGCGCCGCCGGGCGTCCGCGTCGTCATGGACCTGCGGCCGCTCCAGGCGCCCGAGCGCGCGCCGCTCACGGCCGCCTACCTCGAGCAGCTCCTGGGCGCGCTCGACGCCGACCCCCGCGAGGGCGAGTCGTTCGCGTTCCTGCTCGCGCTCGACCTCGACGATCCCACCGGGCAGTGGTCGAACCTCGACGTCATCGGCCGCCGCCTGCTGCCGCCCACGCGACTGCTGCGCTCCGGGGCGCTCACCGTGGACCCGTTCCTGCTGCGCGGCGCGTCGATCGGGTCGGGCTGGCGCGCGGAGCGTGGCGGCGCCTCCGGATCCGTGTACCACGCGGCCGCGGGCGCGCTGCCGATCGCGTCGGGCATCCCGGTTGTCGCCTCGCTGCTCGATCTCGCCCCGTGGCAGCTGCCGGACGCGTGGCAGAAGGGCCGTGCGGCCAAGTTCGGGCAGCGGCTCCGGGCGCGGCTGCTCAAGGACGCGGCGGCGGTGATCGTGCCGAGCCGGTCCGCCGGGGTGGACGCGCGTCGGCTGCTGCACGTCCGCCAGTCTGCGCTTCGCGTGGTGGCGCTGGCGCCGCGCCCGGCGTTCCGCCCGCAGGCTGTGGGAGGGGCGCCGGCGGAGCGCGACCGGCTGGGCCTGGCCGAGCGCTACGCCGTGTACGAGGGGCGGTTCGACGCGCGCCACGACCTCGACACGCTGCTCGAAGCGCTCGCGGCGCTGGCCGGGGAGCCGTTGCCGCCGGGCGTGCCGGCCGACGCCTGGCCGCCGCGGATCGCGATCGTGGGCGCGTCGCCCGACGACCGCGCCGAGATCTCGAGGGCCGCCTCGCGGGCCGGCGTTGCCGAGGCGCTCGTGTACGCGCAGGGGCTCGAAGATGATCGGCTGGCGGCGCTGGTGGCCGGCGCCCGGTTCCTTGTCCAGCCCGTTCGCTCGGACGCGGCAGGGACCTCCGCCATGGAGGCGCTGGCGGCTGGCGTGCCCGTGGTGGCGACCAACGTCGGCGCCCTGCCCGAGATCATCGGGCCGGCCGGGATCGTGGTCGAGCCGGGCGACCCGCGGCGTCTGGCCGTGGCCCTGCGCGCCGCCTGGTCCGACGACGGGCTGCTGGCCGGTCTGCGCGCGGCCGCGTTCGAGCGCCCCGCCGCGCGCCGCACCTGGGCCGACGTGGCCCGCGAGACGCGCGCGATCTGGTCTGAGGCGGCCCGGCCCGCGCCGATGCTCTGAAGCGGCGCCGCCGAGCCCCGGTGCGACGGCTCGGGCGGGCTAGAGGACCAGCCGCCAGTCCCCGACCATGCCCACCGGTGACGGGCTGGGCGACGGCTGGTCGCTCGGCGAGGGGCTCGGGGAGGGCGGCGGCACCGTCCCGAGCTTGTACGTCACGCCCGTCCCGATCTGGACCACTTGGACGAACGTCTGGCCCACGGTGAGGGTGACCGGCTTGCCACCCGGGCCGAGGAGCAGGGTCGGCGCGGTGAGGGACGTCTTCTTCCAGGTGCCCTTGACCAGGGTGCCGTTGGTGAACACCCACGCCTTGCCGGTGCCGGTGTACTGCGCCTCCAGCCGGCCGTGGTTCGAGCCGTCGTTGAGGGGCGCGAAGCTCATGAACAGGACGACCACGTTCTTGGGCGCGATCCGCACCTCGGGCGTCGGCCCCACGTCGAACTGCTTGCCCTCGACGCTGACCGAGCGCAGGTAGGTGTTCGTCGAGGGCTGGTAGGCGTACGTGATCACGTTGGCGAGGTAGGGCACGCGGATCGACCCGCTGCTCGGGCGCTGCTCCGGCGGCGCGTCCGGCGCGAACTGCCAGTGGGCCTTGTAGTTCACGCTGACCGGTGCGCGCACGGCCTTCACCAGGAGCCGCATGGACTTGGCGTTGCTGTACATGTTGTGCGGCGCGAACCGCGTCTTCACCCGCCACATGTAGGTGTCGCCGAGGCGGATCTCGTCAGCGTTCCAGACCGCCTTTCCCGCGCCCTGCGAGGTCCGGAGCAGCGCCAGGGCCTGCGGCGAGCCGCCGACGTGCATGTAGACCGCGTTCCACTCGGCGGCCCAGGCGATGAAGTAGAGGCGCGAGCTCCGGATGGGGCCCACGGAGGGCGGATCGCCCTCGGAGAACAGCGCGACGTAGCGCGGGATCCCGCCCTCGGCCGGCGCCTGCCACACCTGGCTCGCCGCCGACAGGCCCGACTGCGGGCGCGCGTCCTGCTGGTCGTCGATCATCACCGCGATCACGTGGCGCTTCGCCACGGCAGGGGCCACGAGCACGCCGTCGAGCGGGTCGGGGACCAGGACGGGGGTGGGGGCTGGCGTCGCGGAGGGCGACGGCGAGGGCGA
>JAJYMP010000126.1 GCA_021786915.1 Chloroflexota bacterium | reverse complement strand
GGCCGGTCTACGTCCGGATGCTCCGCGGCGTGCTGCCGCGGCTCTTTCCCCGCTCGGAGCCGATGCGGCTGGACCGCGTCCGCGTGCTCGCCGACGGCGAGGACGTGACGCTCTTGAGCGCAGGCATCGAGACCGAGGAGGCGATGAAAGCCGTGCGGGCCCTTGCCTCGCGCGGTGTCGGGGTGCGCCACCAGCACGTGTCGACCCACAAGCCCTTCGACGACCCCGAGATCGTCGACAGCCTGCGCCGGGCGCGCCGCGGGATCGTGACCGTGGAGAATCACTCGATCATCGGCGGTCTCGGCTCGGCCGTCGCGGAACGCATCGCCGAGGTCGGGCTGGGCACCCGACTGATCCGCGTTGGGCTGCGGGATACCTACGCGCACGGCGCCAGCCGAGGCTACCTGCAGCACGAGTACGGGCTTGACGCGGCCGCCATCGTGCACGCGGTGGAGGATCTGCTCGGCGCCAAGACCGGCTTGGTCGCGGCGGATATCCCGGAGGCGGCCGTCGAGTCGGTCGGACCGGTCGAACGGGCCGATTCGCTGTGACCATCCCCTCCGTCTCGCTCTCCGTGTCCGGACTCCGGATCACCGCCCGCTACGCCCTCAGCGGACCGCTGGAGGACGCGCCGTCACGGGCAGCGGCGATCGCGCTGGAGCAGACGATCGAGTTCCCGGCCGACCTCGTCGGCGACGACGACATCCGCCGCCACGTCATGGGTCGCGTCGAGTCGATCGAGGCGGCCGGGCCCGCGCTCGCCATCGCGGACCTCAGCTACGCGGTGGAGACCACCGGATTCGAACTCCCGCAGCTGCTGAACGTGCTGTTCGGCAATTGCTCGCTGTTGCCGGGCGTGCGGCTGGTCGATGTGGGCTTCCCGACGGCGTTCCTGGCACGGTTCCGAGGGCCGCGCTTCGGCATCGACGGCCTGCGGGACCTCCTGGGGGTCCCGCAGCGACCGCTCTTAGCCACGGCGCTCAAGCCGATGGGGCTCAACAGCTCGGCGCTGGCGCAGATGGCGGGGACCCTGGCGCGAGCCGGCGTCGACCTGATCAAGGACGACCACAGCCTGGCCAACCAGCCCTTCGCCCCATTCGCCGAGCGCGTTGCCGCCTGTTCGGCGGCGGTGGCGGACGCCAATGCCGAGACCGGCCGGCGCGCGCTGTACCTGCCGTCGGTCAATGCCCCTGCCGGGGAGCTCGAGGCCCGCGTCGCGTTCGCGCGATCTGTGGGCGCTGGTGGCCTGCTGGTCCTTCCGGGCCTCACCGGCTTCGACGCGATGCGTCGCCTGGCCGATGACGACGGGATCGAGCTGCCCCTCATGGCACACCCGGCGCTCCTCGGCTCGTTCATCGCCGACGAGCGCGCCGGGATCGACCACGGTCTCCTGTTTGGCACGTTGATGCGGCTGGCCGGTGCCGACATGACCATCTTCCCGAGCTACGGCGGACGGTTCTCCTTCAGTCGCGCCGCGTGTGGGTCGGTTGCGGATGCGTGTCGGGCGTCACTGGGCGCTCTGGCGCCGATCCTGCCGGTTCCCGCCGGAGGCATGACGCTGGACCGACTCGGCGAACTGGCCGCGTTCTACGGACGGGACGCGGTGTTGCTCATCGGCGGCGACCTCCATCGCGGTGATCTCTACGAGAACGCCCTTCGGATGCACGACGCCGCCGTGCGTCTAGTGGCATAGGGCATGACGGACCGCAGGGCCGGGCCGGGGCTGGGTGCCGCAGCGAGACCGCGCGACGGCCGAGACTTCATCGTCGAGATCGCCTGGCTGCACCACGAACTCGGCCTGACACAGGACGCGATCGCGGCGCGGATGGGCGTGTCGCGCTCCACGATCAGCCGAGCACTTGCGCAGGCCGAGGCGCTCGGCATCGTGCAGGTGATCGTGACCGAGCCGCCGCCGGGGTCCGCTCGGCTGGCGGACGCCCTCCGCCAGCGCTTCGGGAGCGCGGCCCATGTGGGGCTCCGAATCGGCGGCGAGGACCCGCAGGTTGCCACGGCGCGCGCGGCGGCGCGACTCATCGAGCGGGCGGCGATGTCGGCCGGGATCGTGATCGCGGCGAGCTGGGGGCGAACGCTGGCGAAGGCCGCGAACGCGGTGCGCCCGCGGCGCACGAGCGACGTCGCCGTGGTGGATGCGGTCGGGCATGCGAGCGGCGGCGCGCTCGCACCGGCGGTCGAGGTCACCACCCGCCTGGCCAGCGCACTCGGTGCGCCGACCGTCCACGTGCCCTCGCCCGCCTTCGCCGACTCTGCCTCGTCCCTCGGCTTCCTGCTGGCGTCGCAGCCGGTCCGTCAGGCGCTCGACCTGGCCCGCGGAGCGGACGTCACGCTGGTGTCGGTGGGTCTGGTCGGTGAGGTGTCGCTCTTGCGGCAGGCGGGGCTGATATCTGCCCCAGCGATGGACGCGGCGGTCGGGGCCGGCGCGGTCGGGGAGATCCTCGGGTCGTACTACGACGGGGCGGGACGCGCGGTGCCGATCCCGGGGGTGTTCCCCGTGGCGCTGACGCTGGAGGACCTGCGGCGGTCGCGGCGAGTGGTCGCCGTGGCAGCCGGGCCGGAGAAGGGTCCGGCGCTCGCGGGGGCGTTGGCCGGCCACGTGGTGCACGAGATCGTGGTCGACGAGTCCCTCGCCCAGGCGCTGCTGGAGGGCTGAAGCGCTCCGGGCACGGTCGGAGTCAAGTGCCGAATGAACCGAATCAGGAAGGCTTTGGACGGTTGTGGTGCAAGAGATAGGACATTTAACGTATGATGTGCTTCATCCTCTGCACCGGGAAGGACACGGACCGTGGCCGACGAGCTCCACACGATTGAATGGAACGGCTCCGGCATCCGTCTGATCGATCAGACGCGATTGCCGGGCACCCTCGCGTTCCTCGACGTGGAGCACGTCGATGGCCTCGTCGACGCCATCGTGCGACTGGCGGTTCGCGGTGCGCCTGCGCTCGGGGTGGCCGGAGCACTGGGTGTCGCGCTGGCGATGTACCAGGGTCGTCGGGAGGGATGGACGGCCACGCGGCTGCAGGACGAAGTCGACCGGATCCGCGACGCGCGGCCGACGGCGGTGAATCTGGCGTGGGGGGTGGCGCAGGTCCGCGACCGCATGGCTCTCGGCGTCGAGGCCGTGCTCGAACGGGCGAACGAGCTCATCGCCGAGGACGAGCGCACCAACCACGCCATTGGCGCGCACGGAGCGGACTGGATCCTCGCATCCGTGGCACGCCACCCCGTGCGGGTGCTCACCCACTGCAACACCGGCCTTCTCGCCACCACCGCGTGGGGCACCGCGCTCGGAATCGTCCGGGAGCTCCATGCACGCGGGGCACTCGAGCTCGTGTACGTGAACGAGACGCGGCCGCTGCTGCAGGGCTCCCGCCTGACGGCGTGGGAGCTCGAGCAGGCGGGCATCCCCTACGTCGTGGAAGTGGATGGAGCCGCGGCGAGCACCGCGGCTCGTCATATGGTGGACGTCGCCATCATCGGCGCCGACCGTATCGCCGCGAACGGCGATACGGCCAACAAGATCGGGTCGCTGGGCGTCGCGCTCGCGTGCGCGCATGCGGGGATCCCCTTCGTCGTGGCGGCACCCCAATCCACGGTCGATCTGGACACGCCGTCCGGAGACGCCATCGAGATCGAGTACCGCGACCCTGGCGAGGTGACGCGGTGGT
>JAJYMP010000708.1 GCA_021786915.1 Chloroflexota bacterium | reverse complement strand
GACCTCCAACCGCAAGGGTGCGGCAGAGGCCATCAGCGGATCGTCCACAGATCGTCGAGTGCCTGTTCGGCCCTCGACCGGCGAGCCTCATCGCCGAGGAGGTTATTGTACCGCCCGCCGGGCAAGGACCTCACCCTGGAGGCCTCGCCCGGCGGGCGCACGCGGGGTGGCCGCGCCGGTTCACACCGGCCAGAGCCCAGCGGTGTCCTCGGGGTGGGCCGCGCCCTACCCCAGGCGGAGGCCGGAGCGGCCCGCGAAGGTGGCCGCCGACCCGAGCTCCTCCTCGATGCGCATCATCTGGTTGTACTTCGCGACGCGCTCGGTCCGCGACGGCGCGCCCGTCTTGATCTGGGCGATCCCGGCGCCGACGACGAAGTCCGCGATCGTCGTGTCCTCGGTCTCGCCGCTTCGGTGGCTCACCACCGCGCCCCAGCCCGCCCGGCGGGCCCGCTGGACGACGTCGAGCGTCTCGCTCAGCGTGCCGATCTGGTTGAGCTTGATCAGGATCGCGTTGGCCGTGTGCTCCTCGAGGCCGCGGGCGAGGTACTCCGGGTTGGTCACGAAGATGTCGTCGCCGACGAGCTGCACCTTGTCGCCCAGCTTGGCGGTGAGCTTCGCCCACCCCGCCCAGTCGTCCTCCGCCAGGCCGTCCTCGAGCATCACGATCGGGTACCGGGCGAGCCAGTCCGCCCAGAAGTCGATGAGTTCGGACGTCTTGAGGCTTCGCCCCTCCTTGGCGAGCCTGTAGGTCAGCTCGCCGTCGGCGTCGGGGTCGGCCGACGCGTCGCGGATCTCGCTCACGGCGGGGTCGAGCGCGATCGCCACGTCCTCGCCCGGCCGGTAGCCGGCCCGCTCGATGGCCCGCAGGATGGTCTCGATCGCCGCCTGGTTGGACGCGAGCGACGGCGCGAACCCGCCCTCGTCACCCTGGCCCGTGGCGAAGCCCTGTTCGTGGAGCTCGGCGCGCAGCGCGTGGAACACCTCGGCGCCGGCGCGGACGGCCTCGCGGAAGGTGGGCATCCCGACCGGCGCGACCATGAACTCCTGGAAGTCCGTCGAATCCGCAGCGTGGCGGCCGCCGTTGAGGATGTTGAACATCGGCAGCGGCAGCGTGCGCGCCGAGATGCCGCCCAGGTAGCGGTAGAGCGGCATGCCGTACTCGTCGGCGCTCGCCTTGGCGCAGGCGAGCGAGACGCCGAGGATCGCGTTGGCGCCGATCCGGGCCTTGTTCGGCGTCCCGTCGAGCTCGATCAGCGCATCGTCGATGGCGCGCTGATCCTCGGCGTCGGCATCGGCGTCGATGAGGGCCGGCCCGATCTCATCGTTGACGAACGCGACTGCGCGAAGGACGCCCTTGCCGCCGAACCGGGCCTTGTTGCCGTCGCGCAGCTCGACCGCCTCGTGCGACCCGGTCGAGGCGCCTGACGGGACCGCGGCTCGACCCTGGGCCCCGCTGTCGAGCGTGACATCGACCTCGACCGTCGGGTTGCCCCGCGAGTCCAGGATCTCGCGAGCGTGGATGCGTGCGATGGTCGTCATGGCTGCTCCTGAGGATGGCTGATGACCCGGACGCTAGCCCTTTCCGCACATGGCAGACATGGCCTCTTGCCCCCGATCGACCGTGCCGCGGCCGTCTGTTCCGGCCCCTTCGGACGCGCCGATCGGGGGCCTCTTGTCACCGGCACGCGCCACCCCGGGTTCCGCACGCGGGATGGCGGTCCCGCTCGGCGCCACGCCGACCTGCGCCGAGGCCTGATCAGCCTGCCTCGGTGACCCGCTGCACCAGCTGGACCGGGTGGCCGTCCGGATCCTCGACGAACGCGACACGGAGCCGCCCGTCGAGGAACGGGTGCGGTGCAGCATGGTCTCGCGCGCCGACACCGAGGGCGTCCCGGTAGGCGGCTTCGACATCGTCGGTCCAGAGCGTGATGCAGGCCCGGTGACCGGCGGTCACCGGCGTGATCCCGTGGCTCGCGGCGGCGGGGCCGGGGAGGGCGAGACCGAGCTCGAAACCGCCTAGCGCCAGCTCGATCTTGATCGGCGGCGCCTCCCGCGTGCGGAACGTCTCGCGGAAGCCGAGATGCCCGTAGAAGCGGGCGGCGACCTCGGTGTCTCCCACGAACAGGATCACCTGGGCGTCGCGATACTCGGGCATGGAGCGAAGCATAGCGAGGCCCGCCAACGGCGACCCGCGCAGGGCAAACCACCGAAGACGCGCTAAGACCCCTTAATGTTTCATGCATGTTCGCGCCAAGGCTGGTAAGGTCCGCGCCGTCCATCTGACGACAGGGGTATCAGCTGCATAACCGCCGTCCGGCAGGGTGACCTGTCGTCCGGTCGTCGTCCTCACGGATGCGCGATCGCCCTTGGCGTGCCGCCCTCGCGGCCGCCCTAGAACTCCTCTGACCGGCCGGCGCCGTCCCATCGCCACGGCGGGTGACTGCCGTGTCCTGGTAGAGAGGAGCAAGTTGGGGTTCACCGCCGGCCTCCGGGCCCTCGGGATTGCGGCGCTTGCCGCCGCCTCCTTCGCAACCGTCGCCGCGCCCTCCGCGGCGGCCGCCAGTCCATCCACCTCAGCATCGACGGCCGCCACGCGAGTCGTCCTCATCGCCGAGGCTCAGCGCGGCAAGCGCTACGCCTTCGGTGCAGCCGGTCCCTCCGCATTCGACTGCTCGGGTCTCGTCGAGTACGCCTATCGGCGCGCCGGCGTCGGCAGCCGCCTCGGCGGCGGCCACTCGGGCTACGGGATGCTCGCCTGGGCGCGCGCCCACCACCGATTCAGCCGGACCAACCCCCAGGTGGGCGACGTCGTCATCTACGGCGGCGGCGCGCATGTCGGGATCTACATCGGCCACGGTGACGTGATCAGTGCGCTCAACCCCAGCCAGGGCATTCGGATCACGGGCCTGCACGCGCTCAGCAACGCTGTCACCGGCTACGTCCACACGCGGCTCGGCCAGGCGTCCCCGCAGCCGGTTCGCGCGGCTGCTGCTGTGCAGATCAGGACGGTCGCGCGGACCGTCCTGACCCGATACTTCGTGAACCTCCGTGCCGGTGCCTCCACGAGGACCCGCGTCCTCGCCATCGTGCGCCCGGGCGTGCGGCTCCGCGTGGTGTCGACCGTCATGGAGGCCGGCAAGCGGTGGGATCACGTCGCGTACGGCAGCCACACGTACTGGGTGCGCGCCGACCTGGTGCGCGCCGGCTGACCGCAGGGCCATCTCGGATCCGGGCGGGGGCCTGATCCGGCGGGGGCTGGCCTGTCAAGCGTCGTGGCGTCGCGGGGTTGCGCCAAGACGGGCGAACGCAAACTTGAGCGGGCGCTCCGGGACCTTCCCGGAGCGCCCGCTTTTCGTTTGCGGCGCGACTGCACGGCCCGGCCCGGACCTGCTGGCGGCGAATCGCGGCCATCGCGAGGCACCGCCGGCGCCTGAGCCCGCCCGACGACCGGCCCCTCGTCAGCGGGTCGCTGTCAGCCCGGGTCGCGCTCGGCATGGGGACGCCCATCAGCCGCCCGTGGACCGACCGGCTGGACCCCGGCTGCGCTCCGCCGCGCGGGGCCGCGGATCAGGCTCGTCACGATGCCGACGGCGCATACCAGGGCCGCGACCCAGAACGCGTCGTGGATCGCGCCCGCCAGGGCGTCGCCGTGCGTGGCCGCCCCGGCCAGGTGCACGGGAGATCGGAA
>JAJYMP010000060.1 GCA_021786915.1 Chloroflexota bacterium | reverse complement strand
CACGACCGTCGCGTCGAGCGCCACGGAAGTGACCGTGATCTCGGCGGACGTGCCCAACATCGACATCCAGTACCCCGACACCACTCCGCCCCCGCCTGCGCCCCCGCCCGCCCCGGCTCCACCGGCCGGTGGAGTGGCCGGACTGATCTCCGTTCCCGGGGTGAATGGGCTGTACAGCATCTCGGTCGCGGCCGGGACAGAAGTCCAACTGGTCGATCCCTTCGGACCAGGTACCTCGATCACCATCAAGTTCACGACGGCCGTGACCGGCAGCATCGCGGTCCTGCCGCTCACGGCGCTCCCGACGGGGGTGGGGTCACCTCCCGGTGACTCCGTCGTCGCCCTGTTTAGCGTGGAGCTCGGTGGCGGCATCAGCAACGCGGCGATCTCGAGCGTGACCTACAGGTTCGAGGCACCCGCCTCGATGACCAACGCGGCACTGCAGCACTACACGAACGGAGCGTGGGCGACCCTGACGGCGACACCGGTGAGCGTCTCGGGCGATGTCGCCACGTACGAGGCCATCTCCAGCGGCTTCTCGATCTATGCAATCACCGGCACGCCCGCTGCACGGGGCGCCGCCGCGTCGGCGCTGGGCGTCACGCGCACAGGGGCCTTCAGCACCTCGACAAAGGTGCCGGCGCTCGGGAAGTACGTCACCGTCAAGTTCTCCTTCGGCGCCGCCTACGCCGGCAAGACGGTCGGCATCCGGGTGGCGACGAAGAGTTCGAGTGGCGTCTGGTCGAGGTTCAATCGAGTGACCAGCCGGATCGCCGACGCGAAGGGCGACGTCTACTACTTTGTCCGTTCGTCTTCGAGGACGTGGCGGTCACTCAAGGCGTCGTTCAGCGGTGACGGTTCACTTGCCTCGAAGGCGAGCGTCTCGATCTAGGTGCGCTGGCGCTGATCCGCCAACAGCAGGAAGCGTCGGACGGGCATGATGCCACGGATCGCTGGGCGCGCCGCAGTCATCGGCCTCGTCCTCGGGCTTCAGATCGGCGTCGCGGCACCGCTGGCGACGCCACCGGCGTCGGCCCTTCCGGGGGTCACAGACTCGGGCGCCAGCCCGGCGGGTACCGCGGGACTGGCGCCCACGGCGCCTTACCAGATGGGCGTGCTCGTCCTGAAGTTCTATCCACTGACCGCGGACGGGCAGAACATCGATCTCGCCGTGACCGGCGACGTCGGCGATCCCCTGCCAGTCATTCAGGCTCGAGTCGACGCCATCACGGGCAATCTCGTCGCGGATCTCGCCCGGGGCTCCGCCTATCGCGGCTACGAGAACCCGGCCGCGCCACCGTCCCTCACGTACTCGATCGTCGACACCAAGGAGTTGCATTCCGCGGTGCCGACCCTCCCGAGCACCCTCAACCCGAGCTACCCGCTCCGAGCGAACTACGACGCCATCCTCCGCGACGTGTCGATCTGCGACTACGTCGACGGGCGCGGCGTGGACGAAGTCTGGATCTGGGCCTACCAGGGACCACATCAGCTCGACATCTCCGAGTCGAAGATGTCGGGGTCGTACGGTGACATCAGCAACAGTTACCGGCTCAACGACATGCCCCGCTGCTCGCGAACTTACACGGTGTACACGTACAACTACGGGCGGGGCACGGCGGAGGCGATCGAGTCGCACAGCCATCAGCTCGAAGCCGAGTTCGGCACATCGATGCGCACCTGTTCCGGGACCTCTTCGAGGGCCGGAACTACCCGGCGACACTGGGGGTGACCGGTCGGTGTGGCTCGGTCCACAACCCACCGAACGCCCGCTTCGAGTACGACCGGTTCAACCCGGCCTCCAATCCCAGCGACTGTCTCAACTGGGATCCGGATGGCTTGGGGCCGCTCACCGACATCGGCTGCGCGGTCTGGGGATGCGCCGATCGCGGCGACGGCGACAACCCACCGCTCAACTACATGATCTGGTGGATGCAGAATCTCCCGGGTCGGGACAACACGATCCACTTCCGGGGCCGCCAGCTGCGCAACTGGTGGGATGTCCACGGCGCCTGGGATGCCGTCATGGCGGCCGGCCCGTCGCTGACCGTGCCTCCGCCCGACACGTCGCCGCCGACGGCGACGCTCTCGCCGCCGCGGTATGCGGCCGGCTCGACGATGACGTCGATGTCGCTCCCAGCCGTCGTCGCCTGGTCCGGCATCGATTCGGGGAGCGGGGTCGCTCGCTACGAGCTGGAGCAACGCACCGATGGTGGCGCCTACGCTCCGGTCACCCTGTCAGGTCCGCTGGCTCGATCGATCAGCCGCCCCCTCGCGGCGAGTCACCGCTACCAGTTCCGGCTGCGCGCGATCGACGCTGCCGCCAACGTCTCGGCGTGGACGGTTGGGCCGATCCTCGTCCCGTCGGTCCTCGGGGAGTCGGGCTCCGCGTTTCGTTACGTAGGTCGCTGGACGACTGCCTCGATCAGCTCGGCCTCGGGCGGACACGTCCGCTGGTCCTCGCAAGCCGGCGCCGCCGCGAGCGTGACGTTCACCGGGCGGTCGATCGCCTTGGTGGGACCGCGTGGACCATCGCGCGGGAGCGCCCGTGTCTACCTCGACGGCCTCTATGCCGGCACGATCTCCCTCTACTCCGCGGCCAGCCAGGCCCGGAAGATCGTCTTCTCGAAGGGTTGGGCCCGTTCCGCGACCCATTCGCTCCGGCTTGTCGTTGCCGGCACGCCTGGCCACCCCCGGGTCGACATCGATGCGTTCCTAATCCTGCGATAGGCACGCTGGACCGCGAGCCTAAACGGTCGAAGGCCTCCCGCCAAACGAGGCGTTTCCGCCTCCGCGGGCTGCTCTCACGCCCGTCGGGTCGCTCGGCGCTCGCGGAACTGGAACTGGCCGACACCGCCGACCCTGGAGCGCTATCTCGTTCCAGACCGCGATGAAAGTTGAGGGCGGTTCACAATGCGGCGATCCGCGTCGTGGAGGCACCGGGATGAGTGCGCTTGTCGGACACCAGACCCGCATCCAGGTCGGCAGGCGCTCGGTCCTGACGCTGGCGGACGTCCTCCCGGAGGAGGCTCCGATGCGCATGCTGATCATCGGCAAGACCCCGGCGCCAGGCAGCGTGAAGGCGGGGCACTACTTCCAAGGCCGCCAGGGCCGGTTCCTGTGGAACGAGCTGAAGGCCCTCCACATCCTGGAGATCGCGGACGAGGAGTTCGAGGACGACGCACTCGTGCATCAGGGCTTTGGAGTGACGGACGTCGCCAAGATCCCGCGTAACGCCGGATCGGAGCCGGGACGGGGCGAGTACGAGGACGGATGGGCCGTCGTCGCGGCCACGATCGACCGCCTCAAGCCGGACCTTCTCTTCTGGCCGTACAAGCGGACTCTCGACTCCGTCCTGCGCCTCGCTCTCCGGGACCCGCGGCCGACGCGCTACGGGTTCAATCCGAACCTCAACCGAGTGTTCGGTCGCGGAGTTTTCGTGTTCGGGATGATGGGCACCCCCTGCCGGAAAGAGCTCCGGATCCGGACGATGCGGGCGCTTCGACGCAGACTCCGCCAACGGAGAGACACATGACCGCCGCTGCGGGCTGTCAGGCGAACATCTCGCGGAGCGGCTCGGCGACCTCGCGCGCCATGGCGCGGAGCCCGTCCGGACCTGTCGCCGCCGGCATGCCGAGGACGATGTGCGTCGCGCCTGCCCGGGCGAAGTCGAGGGCGCGCTGCAGGGCCTCA
>JAJYMP010000717.1 GCA_021786915.1 Chloroflexota bacterium | reverse complement strand
GGTCTTGACATCTTCGGTCCTCAACGGGCGGCCGGCGATCGCCCAGTCGCCGCTCGCGACCTCCTCGAGTACGCACCACGTCACCTGGCGCATGTTCTCGCCCTCGATCTCGACCATCGCGTCCGTCAGCTTGCGCACGATCTCCTGCTTCTGCTCTGGGCCGAATACGCCCTCGATCACCTTGACGTTGATGAACGGCATCCGTGGGCCTCCCTCTAATGCGTGATGACGAGGCGACACGGTACGGCCTACTGCCAGCGCATCGCATCGGTGGTATTGCCCAATTCGTCGTCGAGCACGCCCGGCGCCACTGGGGGATCCACCCAGTGCAGGGAAGACTCAGACCTGGTTTCGCGCCGCCTCCAGGGCCGGCAGCCTCGCCGCGGCCGCGGCCCGCGCCGACTTGCCGGTCAAGGCGAGCTTGGCGTACACGTTCGAGAGGTGGTGCTCGATGGTCCGCGTGCTGAGTGTCAATCGCGCGGCGACTTCTTCGTTGGTGCAGCCCTCGGCCACCAGGCGAAGCACCTGCAGCTCGCGTGCCGACAGCGGAATCCCGGGCTCGTCGGAGGGACGTCGGGCGGGCGCGGATCCAACGAACGCGGTGACCTCCTCGAGGAACCGGGGCCAAGCTGGCTCGTCGGCGAGCAGGATGTGGTTGCGGCCCAGCAGCGGAACGAACGTCGCCCCCGGGATCAGGCCGGCGATCCGCCGACCTTCCTCGAACGGCACCGACCGGTCATCGTTGGCATGGAGCACCAGCGTCGGAACGGACAGCTCGGCTGCAGCGGCGGTCACGTCGATCGAGGCGCGGACGCGGATCGAGGCGAGTGCGGCCTCCGGCGAGCACGAGCTCCGCTGGAGTTCGTCGAACCAGCGCATCTGCGTCTCGGTCGCGCCCGGGATGAACTGGCTGGTGAAGACCCGGCGGAATATGGGGTCGGCGCGGCCCCAGCCGACCTTGATCAGACCACGCATGACGTCGGCCTCTTCGCGCTCGTCGGAGGTTGGGTCGCGGGCAAGCCGACCGCGGGCATAGGCCCCGTACAGCACGAGTCGCGAGACCCGCTCGGGATGCCGCCGCGCATACGCGATGGCAACGGCGCCGGCTTGGGACATGCCGAGCAGGCTGACCTGCTCGAAACCCGCGACGTTGATGACGGCGGCGAGATCGGCCAGCCACGCCTCAATGGTGATCTCGGGCGGCGTCCGGTCGGACAGACCCGTGCCGCGGGTGTCATAGCGGATGACCGTGAAGCGCGCGCCGAGATCGGTCAGCCAGTGCTTCCACACCGGGCTCGACCAGTCCTGCTCGACGTTCGTCAGCCAGGTCCCGACACGGACGAGCGGGGGCCCGTGACCGTGCCGCGCCCAGGCGATACGCGTGCCGTCCGCGGAGGTGACGAAAGAGACGTGCTGTCGCACGTTCCTATTCTGGCAGCTTGCGGCGGCCCGCCTCGCTGTGGCGCGAGACGTGGGGAGCAGGCCCCGCCGCAGACTGCACCGAGCCCACACGTTGCGTCGACAATCGAGGCGCGGTCATCAGGTGGATGGCGGCTCCGGGTGATGGTCGCATGATTCTCGGGCTCAGCGTTCAGTCCGGTGCCTGGGACCCTGCAGATCAGGCCTGGACCCGTTTCGCTGGCCACACCTCCACGGCGGTCAGCGCGCGGCTCCAGGCCCGTCGACGTTGACGACAGCCGGACCTGGGCCGATCCGGACCAGCACGATCTCGGCGCGCTCTCCCGGTTGCGGACGCTCCCGATGCACGAGGCGCTTCGGCATGTGACAGAAGCCGCCCGCATCGACCCTCACCGTCGCACCATCGTCTCCGTACTCGAACTCGATCCCTCCCCGCAGCACGTAGAAGTAGGTGTCCGTCTCGCCGTGGTGATGCCAGCCGCTCCACTCACCGGGCTCGGAGGTGACGTATCCGATCCAGCGGTCGTCGCCGACGAACGCCTGCTCGCGTCGCATTCCGGTCGTCTGCTGGCCGGGTGGCGACGCTCGTTCGGTCGGTGCGACGACCAGCGGCCGGACCCTCTCCTGCACCCGTTCGCCCTCCATCTCCACCTCCATCGCGCTGCGAGAGCCGTCCTGCCAACGAAGGGTAGATCGCAGGGGTCAAGGCATGAAGCGGGAGTCTGAACGGTCGGCCGATGAACAAGCAGGGCGTCAGGGGAAGCTCGAGATCACGCACAGATGCCCGCGGGCCCCTGGCCCGATCGCGTCGCGCAGGAAATCAACCTGGCCAATCAACCTAGCCAAGGCTAGACGGAGTCTAGACCGAACGGCCGCTCGTGAGGGGGTCGATCCCAACGCCATCTCCCCGGCGAGGCCGTGGCTCGAGCATCTCCATCCGCGGCGGTGGATGCGCCGCGGCGGTGGACGCGCCGCGGCGGTGGATGCGCTCGAGCTCGGCGGCTTCCGCGGCGGGATGCGATCGGGCCTTCGGGGCGAGGGCGGCGAGCGCTCCGGCGTCGCCGGCCCGTCGCCAGTCGATGACGTGCGAGGCGTCCAGCCCCTCCCGGCGGAGGAGCGCGCCCTTCTCGGTCGGCCCCGAGCACCGCTCGCACGCTTCAAGGGATCGCGAGCCCTGGAGTGGGAAGGCGTGTCTCGCGTCAGGCTGACAGCCAGGGATTCAGTACGACCGGCTCCAGTCCGTCGGGGCCACTTCTCGCAGCAGCGAGCCTGCTGACTCGCTGCTGCGGCCCCTCGTCCGTCACCCCGGCAGCTGGCCGAGCGTGACGTTCACCGTCTGCTGTGCGCCCGACTGCGTGACGATCCTGACCGGGACCGTCTGCCCGGGCTTGAGGTTGGCCAGGACGGCCGCGAGCTGCCCGGCCGACGGCGTGGGCTGCCCGGCCACCGACATGATCACGTCTCCGGACTGAAGCCCGGCCCGCGCCGCGGGACCGCCGGGGACGACGCTGTACACGAGGGCTCCGCCCGTCGACGA
Organism: Chloroflexota bacterium; assembly: GCA_021786915.1. Next base: position 763 of record JAJYMP010000717.1, on the reverse strand, counting down.
CCCCGACGACAGGTCCGCGGCCTGGATGCCGAGGTACGCCCGGTGCGAGTTCACGACGTGGCCGTACTGGATGATCTGTGAGGCCAGGTCGCGGACGGCCCGGCTGGGGATCGCGAACCCGATCCCGGCCGCCGCCCCGCCGAGCTGCGGGTCGAAGGCCGCGAGCGTCGGGATGCCCACCACGTCGCCGTTCAGGTCGACGAGGGCTCCGCCGCTGTTTCCCGGGTTGATCGACGCGCTCGTCTGGATGACGTCGGGGAGCGCAACGCCGTTCGGCTCGGAGACCGTCCGACCGACCGCGCTCACGATGCCCTCGGTCACGCTGCTCTGGAGCCCGAGCGGGTTCCCCATCGCCAGGACGATGTCGCCGACCTGCAGGCTCGACGACCCCGCGAACGTCGCGGGGTGCAGGCCGGTCGCCGAGACCCGGACGACCGCCACGTCATTCGGGGCGAACTGGCCCACGAGCGTGCCCTTGAGGCTCCGGCCGTCGGCCAGCGTGACGGTGAACGACGTCGCTCCAGCCGCCACGTGCGCGTTGGTCACGATGTCGCCCCGGCTGTCGAAGACGACCCCGCTCCCCAGGCCGGAGCTCGTCTCGATGAGCACGACCGACGGGTTCACGCGCCGGATGATGTCGACGAACTGCGATTGCAGGGCGGTCAGCGACCCGCCGCCCGACGCGGATCCACTCCCGCCCTGGGCGCCGGTCGATCCTGCGCCCGAGGCGCCCGGCCCGGATGACGCGTAGGCGCTGGCGAAG
>JAJYMP010000471.1 GCA_021786915.1 Chloroflexota bacterium | reverse complement strand
TCTCTTGCCCGGCGGGCGGTACAATAACCTCCTCGGCGATGAGGCTCGCCGGTCGAGGGCCGAACAGGCACTCGACGATCTGTGGACGATCCGCTGATGGCCTCTGCCGCACCCTTGCGGTTGGAGGTCCAGTTCGTGGCCGATTCCGATCTCGGTCGGGGGGATCGTTCGGGCAGCGACGCCAACGCGCTGCCTGAGGACGACACTCCCCCTGCCCGCATGCCATCCCCGAGCATCCTCTTCGACGCGTCCGACGCGCCACCCGCAATCGCCGAGCCTGCCCCGGACTACTTCGCCGACCTGCTTCTCGATCGGATCGTCGCGTCGGTCACGGCCGGCCGCGCCGACCATGGCGTCGGCCCGCACTTCCGTGCCCCGCTGAAGAGCGTCGGGGCGGTCGCCTATCGCCAGAAGGTCTTCCGGGACCTCGAGAACCGCGCGCTGCTCGACCGGGTCAGGTCGTTCTCTGCGAGCATGCGATCAGTCCGAGGGCACCTCGACCACGCGGCGAGGACCGACTACCCGCGCGACCGCGCGCGCTGGCTCCTTGTCGGCGCGGAGATCTACTGCCGGGCCGTGGCGGACCTTGCCGACGGGCTGACCCTCGTGAAACCGCGGTCCCGCGGCTTCCGGGCGCTCCGAGACCACCTCGTGGCGTACACGGCATCCGGTCCGTTCGCCGAGCTGCTGGGCGACACGCAACGAGTCGAGGCGGATCTCCGCGCGATTGCCTACGACGTCCACATCTCCGGCCGGCGTATCGGGGTCGACCGCAGCAGCTCCGAGCCTGACTACGGCGATGAGGTGCGCAGGGCATTCAGCAGATTCAGTCGAGGCGCGGTTCGCCATCAGCGGTTCCCGTCGACCGGGTCGTCCGACATGAACCACGTCGAGGCGGCGATCCTGGACCTCGTGGCGCGACTCCGCCCCGGGGCGTTCGCGTCCCTCGCCCGCTACCAGGAGCGGCACCGCGACTTCCTCGACGAGACGGTGCGCCGGTTCGACGACGAGGTGCAGTTCTACCTCGCGTACCTCGAGTTCATGGACCGCTACACGTCAGTCGGCCTGCCCTTCTGCTACCCGGAGGTCGCTGACGGAGCCACCGGGATCCACGGGCGCGGGGTCTTCGATCTCGCCCTGGCCGCGTCCCTCGCGAGCGAGAACAGGTCGGTCGTGACGAACGAGTTCCACCTGAGCGGACCGGAGCGGATCCTCGTGGTCTCGGGACCGAACCAGGGCGGCAAGACCACCTTCGCCCGCTCGATCGGGCAGCTGTTCCACCTCGCGAGCATCGGCTGCCCGGTCCCCGGCACGTCTGCCACCGTCCCGCTCGTCGACCGGATCCTCGTCCACTTCGAGCGGGAGGAGGACCTCGGCGCCCTGAGCGGGAAGCTCGAGGACGACCTCCGCAGGATGCACCGGATCCTCGAGCTCGCGACACCCGACAGCCTCGTGGTCATGAACGAGAGCTTCGGCTCCACGACGCTGAGCGACGCCCTGCTCCTCAACCGGGAGATCCTGCAGCAGATCATCGAACGCCGCGTGGTCTGCGTTGCGGTCACGTTCCTCGACGAGCTGTCGTCGCTGTCGGAGGCGACGGTCAGCATGGTCAGCGCCGTCGATCCCGATGACCCCTCGGTGCGGACCTTCAGGATCGTCAGGAAGCCCGCCGACGGGCTTGCGTACGCCTGGGCGATCGCCGAGAAGCACGGGCTGACCTTCGACCGGGTGGTCGAGCGGGTGGCGCGGTGAACGTGTTCCTGATGCACCGGGATCGCGATCTCGCCCTCGCCGACGAGCCGCGGCCGACCCACGTCTCCGAGATCCCGAGGCTCCGTGATCCCGTCGAGGCCCTCCACGCCGATCTGGCGCCCAGCCAGGCCGCACTGGTCCAGGACCTTGACGTGGAGACGCTCGTGCAGGCCATGGCCGCGGGCGACATCTTCCTGTTCCGGGCCGGCTGGCACGCCATGCTCGCGAGCCTCGACGATCCCGAGGCCATCCGCTATCGGCAGCAGGTGCTCACCGACTGTATCGCGCAGCCGGCCGTCATCCGGGAGGTCTACGCCATCGCCGTGGCGGCGATCGAAGGCGAGCGGCGCGACTGGGTCACACGGCACAGCACGCATGCGGAGACGTCGCTGCATCGGTCCCTCACTGTGCTCGGGCTGTTCCTCGGACAGCTCCGGCAGCTGCGTCGAATCACCGACGGGCAGCGCGCCGCGTTCCGCTCCGCGGGCCTCACCCGATTCTTCGACATGGTCGCCGCCCAGCTGGACGATCCCTGCCTCGGGGCCATGGAGGAGCACCTCGATCGGCTCCGGCTCAAGGGCGGGCTCCGGCTGCGGGCCCAGCTCGGCGCCCTCCACACGGACACGACATACGCCCTGTGCCGCCCGCGGACCGCGGGGCAGCCATGGCGCGAGCGTCTCGGCCTCGGCGGCCGCTCGGCGTTCAGCTACGAGGTCTCGGCGCTCGACCGCTACGGGCTCGAGGCCCTGGGCGAGCTGAGGGAGCGGGGCATCGCCCTCGCGGCGGATGCCCTCGAGGAGTCGGTCGAGGACCTGCTGGCGTTCTTCCTCCAGCTTCGCGCCGAGCTCGGCTTCTACCTCGGCTGCCTGAACCTCCACGAGGAGCTGGTCCGGCGAGGCGTCCCGACCTGCTTCCCGGACCCGGTGGCCACCGGGCCGGTGCTCTCGGCGCAGGGCCTGTGCGAGCCCTCGCTCAGCCTCCGCAGCCCCGAGCCCGTCGTCGGCAACGACCTCGCCGCGGACGGCGCGCTTCTCGTCGTGGTCACCGGGGCGAACGGCGGCGGGAAGTCGACGTTCCTGCGGAGCGTCGGCATCGCCCAGCTCATGATGCAGTGCGGCATGTTCGTCGCGGCCAGGTCGTTCCGCGCGGACGTCCGGACCGGCGTCTTCACCCACTTCAAGCGCGAGGAGGCCGACACGCTCAAGAGCGGCAAGCTCGACGAGGAGCTGGGCCGGATGAGCGCCATCGTGGATGCCCTGGCGCCGAACGGCCTGGTGCTCCTCAACGAATCGTTCGCGGCGACCAACGAGCGGGAGGGCTCGGAGATCGCTCGGCAGATCGTGCGGGCCCTCCTGCGTCTCGGGGTCAAGGTCTGCTACGTGACCCACATGCACGACCTCGCGGCGGGATTCGCCCGCGAGGCGCTCCCGGAGGCCCGGTTCCTCCGAGCCGAACGGCTGCCGGATGGCCTGCGGACCTACCGGATCGTCCCAGGGGAGCCGCAGCCCACCAGCCACGGCGAGGATGTGTACCGGCGGGTCTTCGGCTCGCCCGGGGAGGCCTGAGCGGGGCGGATCCGCGGGCCTGTGCGGCCGCGAGCCAGGCGCGTCCGTGGCGCTGCTACTGACCCGGCACCGCCTCTGGTGCCCGGCACCCGGCTGCGCCGCCGCTGCCGAAGACGTGGCGGTAGACGTCCTCGCCGTGACTCGTTGGAATGGGTTCCCCCTCCACGAGCCGGTACGTCCGCCGCCCGTCGTCCAGCCGCTCGGCGCGGAGGAGCAGCGCGTCGGGCCTGGACTCGCGGGCGAACCCGTCGGCGAGGTCGTACAGGTGCGTCACGTACGCGACCTTGATGCCCGCCTCGAGGAGCGCATGAGTCATCTATGAAGAAGCGGGCCGGGTCAAGGGGGTGGATGGGTTCTGAGGGGCTTCGACATCGGTGCTCCCTTCCTCGGCCGAACTGACCAG
>JAJYMP010000130.1 GCA_021786915.1 Chloroflexota bacterium | reverse complement strand
TCAGGCTGGCCGCCGCGCTGGAGTTCGATGTCGAGCCCGCCACGCTGGCGGCGATCACGGCGAACGCCCACCTCGCGCGCCACCTCTCGGGCGAGCGCATCGGCGCGGAACTGGAGAAGGCGCTCGCGGCACCCAGGCCGTCGGTCGGCCTCGCCCTCGCCCAGCAGACCGGCCTGCTCGCGGTCCTCGCGCCCGCGCTGGCCGCCCAGCGGGGCATCACGCAGAACAAGGTGCCCGGCGAGGACCTCTGGGACCACACGCTGCGCACCGTCGACGCCGCCCCCGCCGAGCGCCCCGTCGTCCGCCTCGCAGCCCTCCTCCACGACATCGGCAAGCCCGCCACCATCAGCGATGGCCGCTTCCCGCACCACGAGGCTGTCGGCGCCGAGCTCGCGGACGCCCTGCTCCGGCGCCTCCGCTACCCGCGGACCCCCGCAGAGACCGTGGTCCACCTCGTCCGCCACCACATGTTCCACGTCGACCCCGACGCCACCGACGCGGCGCTGCGCCGGTTCATCAAGCGGGTCGGCGCCGAACATGTCGACGCGCTGTTCGCGCTCCGCCGTGCCGACGACATCGGCAGCGGAGCGTCGCCCGACGACCCCGCCACATTGGCGTTCCGGGCGAGGATCGAGCGCGAGCTCCACGCCGCCCACCCGCTCGACCGCAACGCGCTCGCGATCGACGGGGACGACCTGATGGCCGAGCTGGGTCTCGCGCCCGGCCCGCGCCTGGGGCGTGTCATCGCCGAGCTGCTGGACCGGGTGATCGCCGACCCGGGCCTCAACGAGCGCGGTTCGCTCCTCCTGCTCGCGCAGGGCATCCTTGCGGACATGTACGCCGACACCGTGGACGCGCCGTGATCGAGGTGCTGCTCCAGGCGGAGCGCGCCCTGGCCGCGGGGCTCGTGGACCAGGCGGAGCGCCTGTACCGCCAGACGCTGGTTGCGGACCCCCGCAATTCGATCGCGGTCGTGGGGCTGGCGCGCGTGGCGCTCGAGCGCGCGGACGACGCCGGGGCGCTGCGGCTCGCGTGGCGGGCGCTGGCGATCGACCCGGAGAACGCCGCAGCAGTCCGGCTGGCCGCGCGCCTCGAGGAAGTGTTGACGACGCGGGGCGAGGCCCTGCCCAACAGGGAGGGTGATGCGTGAAGGTCCTGGTCACGGGTGGCGCCGGCTACGTCGGCGGCGTCTCGGTTGACGCGCTCTTGGCGGCCGGCCACGAGGTCGTGGTGCTCGACGACCTGTCCACGGGGCACGCGGTGAGCGTCCACCCAGGCGCCCGGCTGGTCGTCGGCACCTACGCGGACGAGACCGCCACACGCGACCTGCTCGCGAGCGAGGGCATCGACGCCATCCTGCACTGCGCAGCCCGCTCGCTGGTGGGCGAGAGCATGGCCAACCCGGCGAAGTACTACCGCGAGAACGTGGCCGGCGGCGTGGCGCTGCTCGAGGCGGCCCGCGCGGCGGGGGTCCTGCGGGTGGTCTTCTCGTCGTCCGCGGCCACGTACGGGGTGCCGGACGAGACCCCCATCACGGAAGAGGCGCCGCTCCGGCCCATCAACCCCTACGGCGAGTCCAAGCGCGCGTTCGAGGGGGCACTGCGCTGGTACGGCGTGGCCTACGGGCTGCGGAGCGTGATCCTGCGCTACTTCAACGTGGCCGGCGCCACGGACCGCCTGGGCGAGGTCCACCGACCCGAGACGCACCTCATCCCGAACGCGCTGATCGCGGCCAGTGGCGGTCCCGCGCTCACGCTGTTCGGCGAGGACTACCCGACCCCCGACGGCACCCCGATCCGCGACTACATCCACGTCGCCGACCTTGCGGACGCCCACGTCGCGGCCCTCGTGGCGACCGACCCCGCCGATGCCCGGACCGGCCCGATTGCCGGTGGCCCGACCGAGCCTGTCATCGCGAACCTGGGGACGTCGACCGGCTTCTCGGTCAAGGACGTGCTGCGCGAGGCCGAAGCGGTGGTCGGCCGGCCGATCCCGCACACGGTGGGGCCCCGTCGCGCGGGCGACCCGCCGGTGCTCGTGGCCTCGAACGCGCGAGCCCGCGAGGTCCTCGGCTGGACGGCGGGACGGTCGACCCTGCCCGAGATGATCGGCTCCGCGTGGGCCTGGCGGCGGGCGCACCCGGCGGGCTACGGCGACTGAGCGAGCGCTTCCGTGGCGCGGCCGTCAGCCCTCGAGGCGCTCAGGCACCTTGCGCAGCAGGAACAGCCCGACCAGCATCGCGAACAGCAGGGTGATCAGGCCCACCTGGTAGGCGCCCTTGTGGAGCGTGTCGAACGTCACGAACAGCACGATGCCCCAGAAGATGCTGCCCACCACCTGCGAGCCCTTGCCGACGAGGCCGTACAGCCCGTAGAACTCGCCGAGGCGATCCGGCGGGCTGAGGCGGTACATCAGCACCCGGTCGGAGACGTGCAGCCCGGCGAACCCGGCGCCGATCAGGATGCCGGCCGCGATGAAGACCTCCTTCTCGAGCACCGACGCGCCGATCACCAATGCCACGGCCCACAACGAGAGCACCGAGAACAGCGTCCGCTTCGGCCCGAAGCGGTCGACGAACCGGCCCCAGATGAACGCCGAGACAATCGCGGAGAGTGTCAGGCCGAGGAGCACGATATTCGCCTCCTTGGAGGTGAACCCCACAGCCTCCACCGCAAACAGGGTCATGATCGTGACGCTGGTGTTGAGCGCGTCCGTGTAGAAGAACCGCGAGGCGAGGAATCGACCCAGGCCCGGGTACTCCTTGAGCGAGCGGACGGTGCGCAACGTCTGGGACCAGGCGGCGCCCAGCGGGTCGGGGTCGCGCTTCGCTCGGCTGCCGTCCTCCTTGAGGAGCAGGAACGTCGGCGCGGCGAAGACCAGGAACATGATCGGCGCGACGACGAACGTCATCTCGACCGAGAGGTCGGTGAGGAGCAGCAGGATGGCGATGAACACGGTGCCCATGTACCCGATGCCGGTGGACATGCTGGCGATCCGGCCGCGGTTCTCTGGCGTGCTGACGAGCTGGAGCGTCGCGTCGTAGTAGATCAGCGACGACTGGTAGGAGAACATCGCAACCCAGAACAGGCCGATACCGACCGGGACCGGGACGAACGGAATCAGCATCGCCGGGATGCAGGCCCCGAGCGTGAAGGCGAGGAGGAACGGCAGGCGCCGACCGTAACGGTCCGAGACCGCGCCGAGGAACGGCGAGACGGCCGCGTTGACGAGCACCGGAATCCCGACCGACAGGCCGAGCCACAGGTTGCCGTTGCTATCGCCCAGCTTCGCGACGAGGAACAGGCTGATCGCGCGCGAGTAGACCGCGTACGACCAGATCGTGTCGGCGAAGTCGTACAGGGCCCAGCCCGCGCGGGACGCCGGACGGTGATTGCGACGGTCGAGGTCGGTCAGCTCGGTGGTCGTCGCGGAGATTGCGGCTGTCATGCGACTCCTCGTGCGCGGGCGGCGCAGACGGCTCGGCCCGCGCGGGCCGGCCTCGGGCGGATCATAGAGGCGGCATCGCCTCGCGACCCGCCCGATCCGCAGGCCAACGTGCCGACCCTCCGACCCCTTCGCGTTTAGGGCGGCACTGGTGGCGGTGGGCCACCGAATCCCCTTCCGGCGCGGCTGCCCTGGCCGAATCGGTGGCGGTGGGCCACCGAATCCCCTTCCGGCGCGGCTGCCCTGGCCGAATCGGTGGCGGTGGGCCACCAAGCG
>JAJYMP010000637.1 GCA_021786915.1 Chloroflexota bacterium | reverse complement strand
GCTGGCGGAGCTCAAGCGCAAGTACGCCGGCGAGCGCCGGACCCGCGTCCAGGACGACTCCAGCCGCGAGATGACCGACGAGGACCTGATCGCCGACGAGGACGTGGTGATCACGATCAGCCGGCGCGGCTACATCAAGCGCCAGCCCGTCGCGACCTACCGGCGCCAGCACCGCGGCGGCAAGGGGATCATCGGCCACGTCACCCGCGAGGAGGACGCGGTCGAGCACCTGCTCGCGGCGAACACCCATGACTGGGCGCTGTTCTTCACCAACCGCGGCCGCGTGTTCAGCGCCAAGGTCCACGCCATCCCCGACGCCTCGCGACAGGCGAAGGGCATGGCGATCATCAACCTGCCGGGCGTCCAGGTCGAGTCCGGCGAGGTCCCGGTGGCCACGATCTGCCTGCCGGACTTCGCCCCTGGCCACCACCTGGTGCTGGCCACCCGGCGCGGGATCATCAAGAAGTCGCCGCTCGAGCAGTTCGAGCGCGTCCGCTCCACGGGCATCCGCGCGATCACCATCGCCGAGGGCGACGAGCTGGCGTGGGTGTCGGTGTCGTCCGGTTCGGACGACGTGATCATCGCCACCGCCCAGGGCATGCTCGCCCGGTTCCACGAGAGCGAGGTCCGGCCGATGGGCCGCGACGCCGGCGGCGTGATCGCCATCCGGCTCGCCCGCCAGGGGGACGCGGTGGTCTCGATGAGCGTCGTCGAGCCCGGCGCGGACCTGCTCGTCCTCACCGAGACGGGCTACGGCAAGCGCGTCCCACTCAAGGAGTTCCGCGTCAAGCACCGCGGCGGGCAGGGCGTTCGTCTGATCGCGCTCGAGGGCCGCAAGACCGGCCTCGTGGCCGCGGTCCAGCAGGTCACCGACGCGGACGAGGAGCTGCTGCTCATCTCGGGCGGCGGCCAGGTGATCCGCACGGAGACCAACTCGATCAACCGCTACTCGCCGTCCGCCCGGGGCGTGATCGTGATGCGCCTGAGCGAGGGCGACACGGTCGCCGCGATCTCCGCCTTCCGCGCAGGGCTGGCGGACAGGAGCGCCATGGGGGACAATGACGACCCCCACCCGGACGGCGGAGCTTCGGACGAGGGGACCAAGGTGCGCTCGTGACGGCCTTCGGCGAGCGGGAGGCAGCCTTGTACGCGGACCAGTTCGAGATCTACCACGGCAACGCGAACCCCGAGCTGGCGCGCAAGATCGCCCAGTACGTGGGAGGCCGTCCGGGCAGGGCTGAGGTGTTCACGTTCGCGAACGAGAACATCTTCGTCCGCATCCTCGACAACGTCCGCGAGAAGGACGTCTTCCTGGTCCAGCCCACCTCGCGGCCGGTGAACCAGTCGATCATGGAGCTCCTGATCATGATCGACGCGTTCAAGCGCGCATCGGCCGGCCGCATCACCGCGGTCGTGCCGTACTACGCCTACGGGCGGTCCGACAAGAAGGACCAGCCGCGGGTGCCGATCACGGCGCGGCTCATCGCCGACATGATCACGGTCGCCGGCGCCGACCGGATCCTGACCATGGACCTCCACCAGGGTCAGATCCAGGGGTTCTTCAACATCCCCGTGGACGAGCTCACGGCGGTCCACCTGCTCAGCCGCTACTTCCTCGACAAGCGCCTCAACGACTGCGTGGTGGTCACTGACCTCGGGTTCGCGAAGCGCGCCCGGCAGTTCGCCGAGCTGCTCGACGCGCCGCTCGCCATCGTGGAGAAGCGGCGCCACGGCAACCTCGACCGGGCCGAGGTGATCAACGTCATCGGCGAGGTGCGCGGCCGCCGGGCGATCATCGTCGACGACGAGATCGACACCGCCGGCACGCTCATGGAGATCACCCGCGCCCTGGAGCGCGAGGGCGTCACCGAGATCCACGCCTGCGCGACGCACGGCGTGCTCTCGGACCCGGCGATCGAGCGGATCCAGGCGTCGAACCTGGCCGAGGTCGTCGTGACCGACACCATCCCGCTGACGCCCGAGAAGCAGATCCCGCGGATCAAGGTGCTGTCGGTCGCCCCGCTCGTCGGCGAGGCGATCAAGCGGATCCACCGGGGCGAGTCGGTGGGCGCGCTGTTCGGGGCCGAGGCCTCGTTCACCCAGGAGATGCTCCTCTGGGAGGACGACGAGGCCCCCGGGTCGGATCGTTCAGACCGTGACGACGGCGTACCATCGGTGCTGCCCGCATCCGCCGGCTGAGCCGGCCACACTCGGAGATCCATGAGCCTGCAGTTGCACCGCCCCGACGGGAAGGGCGGTTTCGATGTCCGGACCGGAAACGACCCCGCGTGGCGCGAGGGCCTGCGCTCGTCCCGCTGGGGCGCGTCGCTCAAGGGCGGCAAGCTGCCGAGCCTGAGCAACCCCGAGATGAACCCCACGTCCGCCGCGCGGTCAGTGGCGTTCTGGGTGGCGCTCGCGGTGATCACGTTCGCGATCGTCATGGCGGGCTATGGGCTGGGCGTCTGGCACCTGGTGGCTGCTGGCGCGTAGCTGCTCGCGGGCGCAGGCGCGTTGCTCCGCGGGCGCCCGCCGCTCTCCTCAGGTACGGTTGAGGCCGGTACTGGCGAGGCCCCAGGCGAGCTTGCCGCGCCATTTCGTCGCAGATACCCCCCTCACCCGTGCGTGAGACGTTTCTGGGCGATCCGGCGCCCCGTCCGGCGTCATATACCGCCCTCACCCGTAGGTGAGGCGAACGGAGTGCTGGTGAGCGACTCCCCCGGCGGGTGCTTGCCGGCTCCGCGAGGCGAGACCCCGTCAGCACGGGCGCGGCGGGCGGCGACGGGCGGCCACGAGGCCCTCGGGGGCCGGTCGAGACGGGCCCGCACCCTATACTCCTTCGGCCATGCGCTTCCTCTCCCGTTTCTTCGACACCAACGACCGCGAGATCTCGCGGCTCCAGCCCCTCGTCGATAAGACCAACGAGCTCGAGCCCGAGTACGAGGCCCTGACCGACGCCGAGATCCGCGAGCGGATCGACACGATCCGCGCCGAGATCGTCGAGGTCGCCCAGCCCGAGGAGCCCTCCGATGAGGAGCTGGAGAGCACCGACAGCGAGCGCCGCCGCGACCTCGCCAAGGCGCGCCACGAGCGGATGCTCAAGGCGATCCAGAGCGCCCTCGACGACGTGATCCCCGACGTGTTCGCCGCCGGCCGCGAGGCGATGAAGCGGACGATGGGGATGCGCCAGTACGACGTCCAGCTGATGGGCGCCATCGCGCTGCACCAGGGCAAGATCGCCGAGATGAAGACGGGCGAGGGCAAGACCCTCATCCCGACGCTGGCGGCCGTGCTCAACGGCCTGGCCGGCCGGGGCGCCCACGTCGTCACCGTCAACGACTACCTCGCCCGCCGCGACGCGCAGTGGATGGGACCGGCGTACCACTTCCTGGGGCTGTCGGTGGGCGTCATCACCCACGACACGTCGTACCTGTTCGAGCCCGGCTACCCCACCAGCGACGAGCGGCTCATCAACCTGCGCCCGGTGACGCGCCGCGAGGCCTACGCGGCGGACGTCACGTACGGCACCAACAACGAGTTCGGGTTCGACTACCTGCGCGACAACATGGTCGACTCGCTCGAGATGCGGGTGCAGCGCGAGCGGGCCTTCGCCATCGTCGACGAGGTGGACAACATCCTCATCGACGAGGCGCGGACGCCGCTGATCATCAGCGGCCAGGCCGAGGAATCGGCCGACCTCTACTTCACCTTCGCCCGGCTCGTCCCGAAGCT
>JAJYMP010000790.1 GCA_021786915.1 Chloroflexota bacterium | reverse complement strand
GCGTAGTTGGCCATCTGTCGCCCGACCGCGTCGTCCCGTGCGAAGTCGCGCCCGGACAGGAGCTGGCGGAAGTACAGGCGGTCCAGGCGGTCCTCGGGCGCCCTTGCCGTCTCCGTCGACCCCATCGATCAGAAGAGCCCGAGATGGTCCGGAGCCCCCGGATCATCGGACGCGATTGTCGACGCCATGCCCTCCGGGACGTCCGGGTCCTCCATGCCCTCCGGGACGTCCGGGTCCTCCATGCCCTCCGGGACGTCCGGGTCCTCCGGGGGAGCGTCCCCGGCGGCGCCACGCATCGGCGCCGCAGCCGGGCTGTCACCGAGGACCGCGCTGAGCCGCGGCACCAGCTCCTCCACCTGGACACGCGTGCGGCGCAGCCGCGAGTCGAGCTCCTCGATGATCGCCGTCGCCCGGACCAGCCGTGCGACCAGCTGGTCCACGTCCACCTCCCGCTGCTCGAAGAACCGGACGATCTCGTCCAGCTCCGCGCTCGCGGCGGTATAGGTCATCTCCTCGACCGCCGGCCGCGATGCGGCGTCGCCCTCGTGCTCCGCTGTTCCCATCAGGCCCCCGTTCGCCGCGCTACCGAGGCAGGCATCGCCAATGCGTCGCTCGCCGCGACGGCTTCCACCACCGAACTGGCGGTCCCGTCGGCGAACCGGGTGAGCAGCTTGGCACCAGGGGAGACGGAAGCCGCGCTGCGCACCAGCCTCCCGCCGACGTCGAGGGTGATCGTGTACCCCCGCTCCAGCTGGCGCTCGACGTCGTAGGCCGCGACCAGGCGCCGCCACGCCTCCAGGCGGTCCGCCGACCGTTCGACGTGGCCGACCGAGAGCGGCGCCAACCTCGAGGCTCGACCCACCACCGACGCCCACGCGTGCTCGAGGTGCTGCGGGGCGCAACGCCCGACCACCGCCGTCCGCCGCCAGACGTGCTCGCGCTGGCGGTCGAGCAGATGGCGAGCCATCGTGCACAACCGGTCCCGCACGGCGTCGTGGGCTTGCTGCGAGCGGACCAGCACCTCGGTCGCCGTCCGCCCGACCAGATCTGCACGGGCCGCGACGACCGCCTCCCACCAGGTCTCGACGCGCCGGGCCAGCTCCCGCCCGCACTCGGTCGGGGTGATGCACGAGCGATTGGCGACGACGTCGGCTACGGACTCGTCGCCGGTGTGGCCGATGCCGGTCCACACCGGGACGGTCGAGGTCGCGATGGCCCGCGCCACGGGCTCCGAGTCGAATGCGGCGAGGTCCGCCTTCGATCCCCCACCGCGAACGATCACGATGACGTCGATCCCGCCGGGGCCCGACGCCGACAGTCTCGTGACCGCGGCAGCGACCGACCTCGGCGCGTCCACGCCCTGGACCGTGACGGGGTCCACCACGACGGTGAAGCTGTACCCGGATCCCTCCAGCTGCCCGAGGAAGTCCCGGTAGCCCTCCGTCTTCGGGCTCGCGACCAACCCGACACGCAACGGGACGGCGGGCACCGGCAGCGAGCGGTTCCGCTCGAGAAGGCCTTCGGCCGCGAGCGTCCGAAGCAGCGCCGCGCGCTGCGCGGCGATCCGCCCGAGCAGAGCGGTCACATCGAGCTCTTGGAGGATGAAGCCGATCTCCGCCTTGGGCCGGTAGAAGTCGACCGTCCCACGAAGGACCACCACCATCCCGGGCGCGAGCTCGATCCCTTCTCTGGTGAGAGCGGCCCGCAACGGCCCCCACGTCGATTGCCAGCACTTCACCCGCAGCACCGGCGCCTGGCGGTCGCGGGTCGACTCGGGGTCGACGAGGTCCAGGTAGCAGTGGCCGCTGCGCCCGTGCTGATCGGCGACGTGCTGGATCTCCCCCCTGACCCACAGCTCCCGACGGCGCGGGAAGGCTCGGCTGATCGCAGCCTCGACCTCGTCGTAGAGGTCGCCGATCGAGAGCGCGCCGGCGTGGTCGCCTACGAGGAGCTCGTCGATCCCGCGCGCCATGGCGACCACCATAGCGACGGGGTGCGGCGGCGGCGGGTGCCCTGGTGGCGATCGGGCCACTCCACCTGGCACACTGGTGCGGCGACGGTGAGCCGGCCGGGTGGCCGCGGTCCGGACGTGCCGACCGGCACGGGCCGGGTCGAGGAAGGTCGGGACTCCACAGGGCAGGGTGCTGGCTAACGGCCAGTCGGGGCGACCCGCAGGACAGTGCCACAGAGAGCAGACCGCCGATGGCGGGCCACCGCCCGCACAGGCAAGGGTGAAACGGTGCGGCAAGAGCGCACCAGCGGACCGGGTGACCGGACCGGCTCGGTAAACCCCACCCGGAGCAAGGCCAAGCGTGGGACATGGGCGGCCCGTCCGCTCCGACCGGAGCAGTCCCCAGGTAGGCCGCGCAGATGGATGGCCACCGGCGCCCCTCGGGGCGTCACAGAATCCCGCCTACAGGCCGGCTCACCGTCGCCATCTCAGGCCCTCGGGTGGCGCGGATGGACCGCGCCGTCCCGGTGGGTCGGGGGCCACGGCGGGTTCCCAGCCCGGGCGCCCTATCGAAAGGATCGGGGTCAGCCCACCCAGTCGAGAAGATCCGCATCGACGGCGACCGTGGACCAGGCCACTCCCACCGTCCATGCGCCATCGGGCCCCTTGCGCCACAGGCGCTGGCAGCTGGAGCACCATTTGAGCGACCACGGGGCGGGTACCCCGACGGCACCGTGGAGCTCGTGCCCACAAGAACGGCAGCGTGGCGCATCGGCGGACATGGCGGCCAGGCTAGGGGGCCGGCCCCGCGCGAACGTGGATGGGCACGTGCGGCGCACGACCGTCCGCGCCCGCACGCGCGTGACCGGCGGCGGAGGCGCCGCCGACGACTGGCGACGGTGGGTTCGTGACGCGCGACCCCCGATCCGGCCGGGCTGCCCGCTCGTGCGTACCATCCCAGGATCATCCTGACCGTGCTCTCGCACCCGGTTCTCGGCCGACTCGTGGTGGGTCCCGTCGCGCCCGAGCGGACCTACGCGCTGCGCCAACAGGTGCTGCGTCCCCACCAGCGCGTCGAGGAGATGGCGCTGCCCGGAGCCGACCGTCCGGACGCCGCCGTGATGGCCGCCGTCACCGATGACGGCACGGTCGTCGCCACCTGCGCGGTCACGCCCGAAGCGGCCCCACGGGATCTCGCCGCCGTGCTGCCACCCGGGGGCGCGTGGCGGCTCCGCGCGATGGCCACCCGACCCGATGTGCGGAGCAGCGGACTCGGTCGCGCGGTCCTCGATGCCGCGCTCGACCACGTCACGCGCCACGGCGGCGGCGTCCTGTGGTGCACCGCGAGGACCCCGGCGCTCCGGTTCTACGAGCGCGCCGGGTTCCGGACCTTCGGCGAGCCGTGGATCGACGAGACGATCGGCCCCCACGTCCTCGCGTGGCGCACGGTGGACTCGCCCGGTCGCTGACCCGCCGGAACCGGTCAGGATCGAGCTGCTCACGGTCAGACGTACGCGTGCACGAGGGCCCGTAAGTGCTGCGGTGCCGGCCGCCGTCGGTCGCCGCCGATCCGTCCTCGCACCTCCCCGAGTAGCTGGCGAAGGGCAGGCGTGCCCTGCGCCGCACCGACCCCCGACGGCGGTGCGGCGGACCGGACCGGGACCACCTCCACCCTGCGGAACCCCGCGGCCCTGCACAGCTCCTCCAATCCCCGAAGCGTGGGCACGTACCAGTTGCCGTAGTCGTGCGCCACGGCGTCGCCTGCCGCGAACAGGAGCAGCGGG
>JAJYMP010000319.1 GCA_021786915.1 Chloroflexota bacterium | reverse complement strand
CTGCACCCTGGGCCCTCCGCCCGTTCCCTCCCCGCCGATCCCGGGCTCACGGCACGCATCGGCCTGACGGTCCTGCTCCTGGCTGCGGTGTACGCCGCGTTCGTGGCTGTGTTGTGGACTGCCGGCGGCAGCATCTTTCTCATCGCGATCGTCATTGCCGCGCTCGCGATCGCCCAGTACTTCTTCTCCGACCGGCTCATCCTGGCCGCCATGGGCGCCCGGGAGGTGACCCGGGCCGAGGCGCCCGACCTCGTCGATCGGGTGGAGCGGCTGGCCGCCCAGTTCGACCTTCCCATGCCGAAGGTAGCGATCATCGAGAGCGACGCCCCGAACGCGCTCGCGACCGGACGCGACCCGTCGCACTCGGTAGTGGCGGTCACGACCGGCATCCTGCACCGGCTCGACGGCGCCGAGCTCGACGCCGTGCTGGCCCACGAACTCTCCCACGTGCGCCACCGCGACGCGACCGTCCTCACCATGGCCGCGGTCTTCGCGACGGTCGCCTCGTTCATCGTCCAGATCGGCTTCTGGCTGGGCCTGGGTGGCGGCGGGCGGGACCGCGACGGACGCTCGAACATCGCGTTCGTCTACGTCGCATCGCTCGTCGTGTGGCTGGTCAGCTTCCTGCTGATCCGCGCCCTCTCGCGCTACCGCGAGCTCGCAGCCGACCGTGGCTCCGCGATCATGACTGGGGCCCCGTCCCAGCTCGCGTCGGCCCTGGTGAAGATCAGCGGGGCGATGGAGCGCATTCCAGACGCGGACCTTCGCACGGTGGAGCCGGCAAGCGCGCTCATGCTGGTCCCCGCATTCAGCCGGCAGTCGCTCATCGGGATCCTGTCGACCCACCCCTCGCTGGAGACGCGGCTGGCGCAGCTGCGCCGCCTCGAAGCCCAGGAGCTCGCCGAATGAACCTTCTTCAGACGCTGTTCGCTGGCACGCGCCGTCCATCCTCTCGCGAGGACCAGCTGATCGCACTCTCCACCGCCTCGGTCACGCTGCAGGCCGAGCTCGGGCTCGTCCCGACCGGCCAGGCGGGGATCGTGATCCGGCCCATCGATACCGAGGCATATCGCAAGGCGGAGGCCGAACTCGCGAGCCTGCTCGAGATCGCCGGCCGCGAGACCGGGGCGACGATCACCGAGCGCGACGACAGCTTCGGCTACCGCTGGGTGGTGATCGCCGACGACGCGATCGCCGACCTGGTCTCGACCGCCTACAGCGTCAGCCTTGAGCTGCGCGACGCGGGCTACGGCGACCAGGTCCTGGCCGCCGCGTTCGGGTTCGGCGGTCCCGGTGGACGCCACGTCTACTGGCTCTACAACTTCAAGCGCGCCGCGTTCTACCCGTTCGTGCCCCAGCCGGACGGCGCGACCCGTGACACCGGGCACGAGATGCAGCTGGCCGCGGCCCTCGGCCGCGAGCTGCCGGTGGAGGCCGACCAGGGGCGCTGGTACCCGATGTGGGGCATGCCCCTCGACGGCGCCCCGCCGGCCCGGCCCGCAGGTGCCGCTCCCGGTCCGGCACCTGCCGCGGCGTCGGCCACCGAACCGCACCACTCCCACGATGACAGCTCCCGCCACGGCTCGGGCCACGCCGGCCACGGCAGCGGCTGCGGGATGGGCCACGGCAGCGGCACGGGCCGAGACACCGGCGTCCGGCGCCGGGGCTGCTGACGCCCACTCCCTTCACAACCACTCGGAGGTACTCCCATGGGGCTCTTCAACCGCACGAAGACCATTGTCGAAGCGAAGCTCAACGCGATCGTCGGCGCCGCCGAGGATCCGCGCGAGACCCTCGACCTCTCTTACGAGAAGCAGCGCGACATGCTCCAGCAGGTCCAGCGCGGGCTGATCGAGGTGACCACCGCCAAGCGCCGTCTGCAACTGCAGGCGGCACAACTCGAGTCCGGCATCAAGGACGCCGACGAGCAGGCCCGCCGGGCCCTGGCCGTCAATCGCGAGGATCTCGCGCGCGCCGCTCTCGAGCGCAAGCAGCTCCTCGTCGGCCAGCAGGCCGGCCTCGAGCAGCAGGTCGCCGACGTTCAGGCCCAGCAGGACAAGCTGACCGCGGCGGAAGCGCGCCTCTCGGCAAAGATCGAGGCGTTCCGCAATCAGAAGGAGGTCATCAAGGCGCAGTACTCGGCGTCTGCGGCCGAGGTGAAGATCGGCGAAGCCTTCACCGGCGTCTCCGAGGAAATGGCCGACGTCGGGCTGGCCGTTGAGCGAGCGACCACGAAGACGCAGGAGATGCAGGCCCGCGCCGGAGCGATCGACGAGCTCGTGGCGCAGGGCGCCTTGAGCGACGTCTCGGCCGCGTCCGACCCGGTGGCGGCCGAACTCGACCGGACGACGCGGAACGCCTCGGTCGAGACCGAGCTCGCGGCCCTCAAGCAGCAGCTGGGCGCGACGGCCTCGGCCACGGGGGAGGCGGCGCGATGATCGTGCGTATCCTTGGCGAGGGCCAGTACCGCCTGCCCGACGCCGACGTCCCCGACTTCGACGCGATCGACGACCAGCTGACCGGAGCCGCCGAGCGAGGCGATCAGGCCGGATTCCGCGCGGACTTCGCGGCGCTCGTCGCATACGTCCACGGGCACGCGGAGCCCATCGCTCCGGAGCACCTCGGGGCGTCGGACCTGATGCTGCCACCGGCGGATGCCGGCTTCGACGAGGTGCGTGCCATGCTTCGTGACGACGCGCCCGTCCCGGGCTGAGCGATGAGTCAGCGCGGCGGGATCATCGCCCTGGCCCTCATCGGCGGCCTGCTGGTGTTTGGCCTCGTCTGGGGGCTGCTGGTCGGAGCGGCGACGCTCGTCGGGGTGGTCCTCCTGGCCGGCCTGGCAGGCCAGCTGATCGCCGGCGACCGCGTGCGGGCGGACCTGATCATGCCTGCGGGCCTGGTCGGTGTCCTCCTGGCGCTCGTCGCGGTCGAGTCGCTCAGGCTGCCGCCGCTGCTCTGGCTCGCCGGCGTGCCAGTCCTGTGGGCGATCGCGGGGGCCACGGCTGCCATCGTGGCGAGCGGGGCGTTCGCCTCCCGCCGATGACAGACCCATGGTCAAGGCTCGGCAGCAATTTCCCGCCAGATCCCCTCAGCACGCATGTCGACGATGCGGAGCCCGGCCGTCCGCACGGCTTCGTCGGTGCGCCGGTTGAGGTACGGCCCGAAGAGCCGGGCTGTGACGGGGCTGAGCGCGTCGGCGAGGCGGCCCAACAGCGGGTTGGTCGGTCGCACGTGCTCGAGTAGCAGGACTTGACCTCCGGGCCGGACGACCCGGCGCAGATTGTGGTGGATGCCGGCCTGGACGCGGCGGCCGCGGAAGCCGTCTTGGGCGGCAACGCGCTGCTTCTTTACGGAACAGGGGCGAGGAGGTGAAAAGATGGACCTGGGTTTGGGCGGGCGGCTAGCGGTGGTGACGGGCGCCGGCCAGGGGATCGGGGAGGCACTGGCCCGCGGGTTCGCTGGAGAGGGCTGCCGTTTGGCTTTAATCGACTACACGGCGGATAACCTCCAGCGGGTGGCAGCCGCGGTGCGCCTGGAAGGGGGTGAAGTTGGGGCGTTCCTCTGCGACTTGAGGGACCTGGGGCAGGTGCGACAGACGGCCGAACAAATCGTCCAAGATCTGGGCGTGCCCGACGTCCTGGTGAACAACGCCGGCTGGACGGCCAGCGTACCCTTCCGGGAGGTGACCGCGGTGGTGTGGGGCCGCCCCCTGGATACCGCCTTGAAAGCACTCTTTTTCT
>JAJYMP010000558.1 GCA_021786915.1 Chloroflexota bacterium | reverse complement strand
TGGTAGAACCGCGGTACCAGCCCGGACCCTGTGCAACGCGGGCAGACGACCTCGACGAATGGCCGGCTCATCGCCGCGCCCCGGTGAAATCCTTGGCCGGCAGCTGTCCCGCCTCGGCCCGCCGCCGCCACTCGGGGCGGTCGTCGCCGATGACCATGCCCATGGCCCGCAGCCGCTCGAGGCATGGGTCGCAGAGGACGGCGAGCTGGCGCGTCGGCCAGACGCGGTAGGCACGCGCGGGGCGGGCCGTGCACTTGGCCGTGCGACCGCGGCAGGTGGGCTCGGCGGTCATTGCCCCACCGCCACGCCATGACCGGGCAGGTTCAGCCCGTCGGCGCAGTCGCCGTCCTCGCCCCAGCCGGCGATGCGCTTGCCTTCGGTGTCCAGCGCTGCGAGCGCGGGCAGGAGGCGGCTGATCCGGTGGAGCGTCCAGGGATCCTGCTGCGCCCACGCCCGGCGGGCGATCTCCTCGATGCCGCGGCGGATGTCGTTCGCCCGAGCCTGGACCTCCATGCCGGCCTCGGCGAGGCGGAACGCGGGGAGCGTCCGGCGGGCGCGGACGCGGCGGTCGAGGGAGACGAGGGTGCCCATCGTCAGGCGGCATCCGTGCGCACAGTGGTGCACGTGTCGAGCGCCGCCACGTAGCGCGCTACCAAGTGGTCGGCGACGATGCGGCTCTTCTCGATGCCCGTGATCCGCGACGGGTGAACCCCCATCGCACGTGCGAGCGTGACGGACTTCACGTCGGCGGCGACGCGCCGGAGCTTGAGGTCGAGGCCGGTTGTGTGCATGGCGACACGTTGCCACGTAGCGCCACGTGTTGTCAAGCCGTTGCGCAAGGAATGTTGGGCAAGGTCGCAACGGTGCTAGGTTGGCCACATGACCGCCAAACCCGCCCTGTCGCTCTGGCTGGTGACCGCCCGCAAGGCGGCAGGCATGAAGCCACCCGACGTGGCCCGCGTTGCCGGAGTGGCCGTCGAGACGGTCCGGGGATGGGAGTCCGGCAGGGGGATCGGGCCCGAGAGCCTGGCGAAGCTGCGCAACCTGTTCGGTGAACCCCCCAACACAGCCGAGCCCGCTGGCGATCTCGCCGCGGCGATCACTCGTCTGGCGGACGAGCTCCGGGAGTGGCGGGAGGATGATCGGCGGCGGCTGGACACCCTGTGGGACGCGACGGTCTGGCTTCTCCGAGCCATCCGGCCTCCCGAAGGAGCTCCAGTTTCAGGCGAGCGACCGCCGCCGCTCGAGGTTCTCGAGCGCGAGGGGCGGTGATGACCCGTCCCGTTGGATCACCCACAGGGATCCCTCCCGGCCAGCGAGCGAGGATGATGGATGGCCGGCAGCGTGGGCCCGACATCGAGACAGGTCGGATGGCATGGATGGTGCCGGCAGGCACCGGCGGCGCGGCAGGCCCAGAGAGAGGCGGTAGATGAGCGACCCTGGCGCTTCGTGCCCGCGGTGTGGGAAGACCCGTCCCGCCGGGGCGGTGTTCTGCCCGTCGTGCGGGTTCAACTTCGCTGGTGAGACCTTCTCGCAGCGCTATGGCTCCCAAGCCCCGATTGCCCTCGGTGTCACCCGCTCGCGGCGCAGCTGGTCCGGACTCATCCTCCTCATCCTGGGCGTCGCGCTGGCCGGTGCGATCGGGCTGCTGATCCTCCTCAACCAGAAGGTTTCCGCGCCGCCCGTGGTCAGCGCGACTCGCGAACCGGTGCCGACGTACCGGGCACCAGCCACGATCACGCCTGAGTTCACGTCGCCGCCCGAGGAGTACGCCGCCCGGCTCGGCGAGGGCGTAGACATCATCAACACGGACACCAGCCAAGACCTCGGCGTGGTGACCGTTGTCTCCGCGAGGCGGCTCACGAAGGTCGGCTACGTCACGGTTGACAAGGGAAAGGTCTGGCTTGCAGCTCGGGTCCGGTACGCAGCCGCCGCCCCGTTCGACTTCAGCCTGTTCGACTGGGTGGCGCACGACCAGTCCGGCACCCAGTACGGACCATCCGGCTTCGGCCCGGATCCTGAGCTCGAGAGCGGCACGCTGGCGAAGGGGCGAAAGGCCGACGGCTGGGTCCCGTTCGAGGTGCCCGCAGCCACGAAGGCGCTGTGGGTCGACTACCAGCCCGGCGAGAACGTGATCTTCAGCGTGAAGGTCTACCCGTAGGGGCCTCTTTCAGCGGCGGGCTGTCACGACGGGACCCACGTCCCCGGCACGACGCTGCCCCCCGGTGACTAGACAACGCTCGATCCGTCCTGCCTCGTCGCGGACAATCATCACGAGGCCGAACATTTCAGACGCCGGGGAAGGCGAGGGCACTGTTCCAGACGCGAAGGAAATCATAAGCCCCCGCGGCATCCCAGCCTGTGTTCTCGGGGTCGACGACGATCCCAACCGATCCGATCGTGAAGGCCGGGTTGTACCCGCCGCTTCTCGTCATCCAGAGCCGGCCGTCCACGCTGGCCAGGAGATCGATGCTGGTTGCGCTATGAACGACGATCGCATAGTAAACGGGCAGCGGAACCGTTCCGAGCCCACGGACCGTCCCCACGTTTGTGACATACGTGGTGGGGTTGCTGTATCGCACGTGATCCAGCATCCAACCCGCGTTGTAGAGGACGTGGATGGCCTCCATGAAGCCCGGGGTGGCCTCTCCGATGAACAGCCCGCCGATCCGAAAGTAGTTCGTGTTCACGATCGCGTGGTCCGACAGTTTGCAAATCGCCGTGAACGGTGGGGCTGGAGTCGCCGCGTAACGCCCGGTCAGTGCGACCGATCCGATTGCAGCCCGCTTGACGAAGTAGTGGCCGGGAATGCTGGTGTGTGCATCTTCGGCCGTCGCGATGCCGACAGCAGTCAATCCAGCGAGGCTGGTCGTCCCGAACTCATAAGCGGTGGTTGGAGTGCCAAACTTGTCAGCGATGGGATCGCCTGCGCCGCCTCCCGCCGCCGCCGCCGCCCACTTCACGCCGGTCGCCTGCGCCGCGTCGGCGGTGAGAACCTGACCGTCCGTGCCGACGGCGAGCCGTGTGGCGGTGTCCGCCCCTGTCCCGATGGCCAAGTCGCCCTTGGCGTCCCAGATCGCATCTGCGGCGACGCTGCCGGCAGCATCAGGCAGGCCGAAAACGTGCGCGCTTGGGGTCGTTCCGCCTGACAGGAACTGGCAGAAGCTGCCCGCGATGCGCGATGCCCCCGCATCGACCGCCTGCTTCGCGACGGTGTGCGTCTTCCCGAAGTGCCCGAGCGTGACGGCCGCAGCGACGTTGACAAGGGCCGCATAGCCGGCGACCAGCACGCGACCGACTGCATTGGCGGCAATCGTCTCTTGCGCCACGCCGATGGCGCCCGTGAACGCCGCGGTCGTGGTGGTCGTGAATGCTTCACTGTTCACGGTGTCCATCACGACCACGTCGCCGGCCACGACGCCGCCGGCGCTCTTGTTCGTCAGGGCGAGCACAACCTGGCGGCCGTAGGTATTCGCGCTCATGGCATCTGGATCCTCATGCGACTGTGGCCACGATGTCCACGGTGATGTTGTCCGCCCCGGACGCCGGGGGGGTGGCGAACGTCATCGTCGCGAGCCGGCCACCCGAGAGCGTCACGCTCGTGCGTGTCCCGGCCACGAAGGCGGCCACGGAATGAGCGTCGAACGGAGCAGCTGGCAGTTCGAACGATGTCGTCGTGCCGTCCCCCGAGAACATCACCTGACCGATGTGTTGGTGATCGTCATGGGGCTCCGCCGCCGCCCACTTCACG